>CANBRV010000228.1 GCA_947372005.1 Comamonadaceae bacterium
AGGACGCAGCGAAATACCGCCACGATTGCTGATGAACTCAGGCAACTCGTGGTGTGTCTTCACATCGACTGGTTTTGGATACGCTGCTGTGTGGCAGAAGGATTGCATGACCAAATCGGCTGAAAAGCCAAGGCAAGCCAAGTCTTTCAATTCGTCGCGGGTCATAGGACCTGTCGTGTCTTGCGAACCCACCGATGTCATCTTAGGTTCGCAGTAAGTGCCCGGACGAACGCCTTGACCTTCGGGGAAGCCGCAAGCACGTCCGACCATTTTTTGCGCGAGCGTGAAGCCCTTGGTAGATGCCACAGGCGCGGTAGGCAGGCGGAACAACGTAGAAGCTGGCAAGCCTAAAGCAGCACGGGCTTTAGCCGTCAAGCTACGACCAATGATGAGCGGGATACGGCCGCCAGCGCGGACTTCGTCAAACAACACATCGCTCTTGATTTGGAACTCGGACACCACAGCGCCGTTCTTCAAAGCCTTGCCAGCATAGGGCTGCAGCTCGATTTCGTCGCCCATATTCATTTGGCTCACGTCGAGCTCAATCGGCAATGCGCCCGAGTCTTCCATGGTGTTGTAAAAAATCGGCGCAATCGCGGTGCCAAGGCACACGCCGCCAAAACGCTTGTTCGGCACAAATGGAATATCCACACCCGTCCACCACAGCACGCTGTTGGTGGCAGATTTACGGCTAGAGCCCGTACCGACCACATCGCCCACATACGCAATGAAACGACCCGCTTTATCGGCTGTTTCGCGCATGGAGTTGAGTAGCGCAATCGGACCACGCTTGCCATCTTCTTCTGGCGTAATGCCATCGCGTTTGTTTTTGAGCATCGCAAGTGCATGTAACGGAATATCTGGACGACTCCACGCATCAGGCGCTGGAGAGAGGTCGTCGGTATTGGTCTCGCCCGTTACTTTAAAGACGGTTAGCTTGATGCTTTGCGGCACTTCAGGACGGCTGGTGAACCACTCGCCATCGGCCCAGCTTTGCAGTACGGTCTTTGCGTTGGCTTTGCCCACTGCACTACCGTTCTCGGCTTTTTCTTGCACATCGTGGAACTGGTCAAACATGAGCAGTGTTTTCTTGAGTGCAGCCGCCGCTACACCGCCAACTTCTGCATCGTCCAGCATGTCAATCAAAGGCGTGAGGTTGTAACCACCCAGCATGGTACCGAGCAATTCCACCGCTTTAGCACGAGAGATAAGTGCGCATTTTTCTGTGCCATGTGCAATAGCAGCCAGGTACGAGGCTTTCACCTTGGCAGCATCATCCACGCCAGCAGGCACGCGGTGCGTGATGAGGTCCAAGAGTTGCGCCTCTTGCCCGGCAGGCGGTGCTTTTAAGAGCTCAATCACTTCCGCCGTTTGGTTGGCGGTCAGTGGCAGCGCAGGCACGCCAATAGCGGCGCGTTCGGCAACGTGTTGGTTATAGGTGTCAATCATGCTCATAGCAGTTCTCTTTTCAATAAAAATAATTAAGGTTTTGATGTGGCGACAGCAGTAGCAGGTGCGTCCATTGCTTTTTGAACCACTTTTTGCTCTTCGGTTCGGCAGTCTGTAGCTAAGCGTTTACTATTTTTTTCATCAAACAACATTGATTTGTTCGACATTTGCAACCAAACAATGCCGTGGTGCTTGTCTTCTAATTTGACAGCACCCGACTCCGTTGCCACACGCATTGCTTGGTACTTAGCCTTGCCAATATTAATTTCATAGTGATGATGCGGGAGCTTGTTCTCCGTAATCGCAACGACCACCTTATCGGCGCAATGCATGTATCCTGTCGAGGCAGGGTAAAGGGTTTGCGCATAGGCAAAGGGGGCCATCATGGCCAAACAAAGTGCAAAGTGCTTGATGTTCATAAAAGTCGCCTTAGCTAAAGTAAATGCCCATATTACTGGGGATCGTGCGCCCTGTGGCATGTGCGCGCTCAATCACCTGCCAAAAATAACGGTAGCTGGCGCGGTCATGCAATGCGCCCGCAAAACTAATCGGCGCCCAATCGACCTTGGCAGCCGCTTCAAGCAGATTCGCCGCCGTTTCAATCTCAGACTCTGTCGGCGCAAAGGCTTTCAAAATCGGACGGATTTGGTCAGGATGAATACTCCACATGCGCGTGTAGCCCAGCTCTTTAGATGCGGTGTGTGCCGCATTAGATAAGGCGTCCACGTCTTTAAACTCGGTAAACACACAGTGAGACGGCGTCTTACCAAATGCATGGCAAGCCGCTGAAATCTCTAGCTTGGCACGAATCACCAGAGGATGCTGAAACTGCCCCATGCCACTCATGCCCGAGGCAGGAATCGCACCGCCATGACTCGACACAAAATCCATCACGCCAAAACCAATCGACTGCAAACGCGGATGCGCGGCAATTTCAAACACTTTGTGGATGGCGTGCGACGACTCCACCAGCACGTGAATCGGAATATGCACGCCACCTGCCGCATCAATGGATACAAGGGCTTTGTCGATATCCGCCGCACATTCAATCTTAGGCAGCATGATGTGCGAGAGACGCGAGCCAGCCTTCTTCACGATGATGCCCACGTCCGTCTCAAAAGCCGCTTCATCAATCGGATGGACACGTACCGCAACCCGCGACCCAGCTACAGCGCCCAGCGCCAGTTCAGAGACTAAATGCGCATGATCCACCTCGCCGCCCACAGGTGCGCCGTCTTCGCAGTCCAGCGTCACGTCAAACACGCAAGCGCCAAACTCTTCAGCCATTTCCGCTTGCAACGCTAGGCTCTTCTTCATCCGCACTTCCACGCCGCTATAGTGGTCGCAGACGGGAATCTGGACAGTGCCCGCTTGAGCACCTAAGAGGATTTGACGAGGATCAATCATGTCGCTATTCGTTTAATCCGCTTAGATCAAATGAGCCACGCCCTTTTGCTCATCTTGCAACTCAGCCAAAGTTTTGTTGATGCGCTCTTGACTGAAGGCGTCAATGTTTAAACCTTCGACCAGCTTGTATTCGCCACCTTCGCAAGTCACAGCAAAACCAAACATGGTGTCTTTAGGAATACCGTATTGACCGTCCGATGGGATGCCCATCGTGACCCACTTGCCATTGGTTCCAAGTGCCCAATCGCGCATGTGGTCAATCGCAGCATTCGCAGCGGAAGCCGCGCTGGACAAGCCGCGCGCTTCAATGATGGCTGCACCGCGCTTGCCAACGGTTGGCAAGAAAGTATTGGCATTCCACTCTTGATCGTTAATCATTTTTTCAACCGATTCGCCGTTAATCGTAGCAAAACGATAGTCCGCGTACATGGTTGGCGAGTGGTTACCCCACACCAACATTTTTTCGATGTCAGCCACGGCCTTGCCTGTTTTAGCCGCCAATTGCGACAAAGCACGGTTGTGATCAAGGCGCAACATGGCGGTGAAATTTTTACGCGGCAGATCCGGTGCGCTCTTCATGGCGATGTAAGCATTGGTGTTGGCTGGATTGCCAACCACTAACACCTTGACATTACGCGAAGCCACAGCGTTCAAGGCTTTGCCTTGCGCAGTAAAGATAGCGCCGTTGACGGCGAGTAGCTCAGCACGCTCCATACCTGGGCCACGCGGACGTGAACCGACGAGCAGTGCATAGTCCGCGTCTTTAAATGCCGTCATCGGGTCACCATGCGCAGTCATACCCACCAACAACGGAAAAGCGCAGTCCTCAAGCTCCATCATCACGCCTTTGAGCGCTTTTTGTGGGCCTTCAACAGGCACTTCAAGCAATTGCAAAATCACGGGCTGGTCTTTACCGAGCATTTCGCCAGAGGCAATACGGAACAGCAATGCGTAACCAATTTGACCAGCAGCGCCAGTGAC
>CANBRV010000229.1 GCA_947372005.1 Comamonadaceae bacterium
GCTGTTTACCCGACTCCAGCGTTTCATCGCGCGTGGGGCACTAATGTGTACTCGCAATTAATTGCACGCTGGTAGTCGGATTTATTTGGCGACTATTGGCGCGCCGTCCAATCTATTAGTACGTCTAGCACTGACCTAGCCCCTGCTAGTACAGCTCCGTTGTCTGAGTTGACCATGGCTATCAGCACATAGCGCTTGCCATTGGCGCCATCTACATAACCGGCCCTAGCGACTACGTTATTTAAGCTGCCTGTCTTTAGATGCGCTGCGCCTACCGCGGCCTTGCTACGGCGCATTGTGCCGTCCACACCTGTTTGGGGCAACGAGGCAATCAGTTCGGGCATATAGGGCGCTGCATAAGCGCTTTGCAGCATCCGTGCCAAGCTCAGCGCCGAAATGCGCTCATCGCGCGATAGGCCAGAGCCGTTATCAAGGGTGGGTGCAGGCGAATCGACAAACCCGCCATAACGCATTTGCCACCAGCTAGCCAATACGCTACGCGAAGCGGCAAAACTAGCTGGTTTGTTGTCGCCTAAGCTCAAACTCAAAAAAATATGCTGTGCCATCACGTTGTTGCTGAACTTATTCATGTCGCGGATAACTTCGCCAAGGCTCAATGAGCTAAACGCAAATAACGATTTTGCTTGTACTGGCGTTGTGCCCGCCCGCGCCATGCCTATGAGCTTCCCACCCAAACCTTCCCAAAGACCACGCATGGCTAGACTTGCAAAAGCGGCTGGATCGCTATAGGCAATGGGCCAGACACGCTCGCCACAACTTCTAGGAAAACCGCCTAAAAATCGAATTCGTTTAGGGTCAGAAAAATCAGCTTTTAACGCGCTTCGATAATCACTGCAATCCGTATTTGTAAGCGGAGTGGCTGCTGGCATCGTGACGCCCGCTAGGGGCGGTTCGTAGTGGATAGACGCGACTCCTGCTGCCGTGTTGACGGTAAACGTCATCACGAGTGATTTAAAGTTAATGAGGAGTGCGTCAGGGCTGGCGTTATAAGGTTTGGTAGGCTCACCATCAAATGCAGCAGCACTGGCGGCGCTGGCAGAAGGCACAGCAAAAGCGCTGCTATCTAAAACAAGATTGCCGTTAATGGTTTGAATGCCCAGGCTTCGGATGCGGTTTAACAAAAGCCATACCCGCTCGACGACCAACTTAGGGTCGCCTCCACCTTTGATGATGAGATCACCATGAAGAACCCCGTCTTTAATCGCGCCATCTTTACCAGCGGGATCAATTAGCACTTGTGTTTGCCATGTATAAGCAGGCCCCAGCAGGTCGAGAGCCGCAACGCTGGTAACTAGCTTCATCACGGAGGCCGGGTTCATGGGCGTGCTTGCTCGGTGTGTCAAGAGTGGTGCGCTCACACTGGGATTGGCGTCAATGACATAGAGGCTAATCGCATCCCTAGGAATGCGGGCTCGGGTGAGTGCGGCATCAACTTCAGGCGGTAGATTTTGGGCATGCGCGGTGCAAACGGACACAAGCGCAAGACTGAGAAGAATCAACTTGGATAATGAGGGCATGACAAATTCTAGTTCGCACAACAAAGCCGCATGGATCGGCATTGCCGCCGCCGCCATCACTATCTTCATTTGGACTGCCTTTGTCGTGATTGGCCGCGCATCTGCAAAGATGACGCTGACGCCGCTGGATATGGTGTTTTGCCGCATGATTGGTGCCGCCTTGGTGGCAGTGCCGTGGGGAATTTTTCTAGTGAATCGCCTACGCAAGCTGCCCCTAGAAGTCAATGCTCATAAGCCCTACAGCCTGTTTGGCCTTTCACCGCTGCCGCTGCGCCAGACGCTGATATTGGGTGTTTTTGGCGGCCTGCTTTTTTCACCACTGGCCTACACCGCATTTGTCTATGCGCCAGCAGCTCATGGCGCTGTGCTGATGCCGGGCACGCTGCCGCTGTCCACCGCACTGTTTGCCATGTTGATTTTGGGCGAGCGCTTTACGCGCCAGCGTGCGCTTGGTTTGGTGCTGATTGCTTGCGGCGGCATCTTGGTGGGCGGCGTGAGCCTGCTGAAGGCGTTTGATGGCGGCAATGTCTGGAGAGGCGATGTACTCTTCGTTTGTGCCTCAAGCACGTGGGCGATGTACTCGGTGCTCGCTCGCAAATACAAGGTCGATCCCGTGCAGGCTACGGTTGCATTTACTGTCTTTGCCGTGTTGTGTTTTGTTCCGCTGTATGGGGCATTAGTCTATGCCCAGGCTCTGCCATTTGGATGGGTCAGTCATCTGGCCGATGCGCCGCGCTCCGAGATCGTCATGCAAATGGTGATGCAAGGCATAGGCTCGGGGATTGTGGGCAATATCGGCTTTACGATGATGCTAAAAGCCTTTGGTCCTGTGCGCACCACCATGATGACGGCGCTAGTGCCGTCACTGGCGGCGCTCTCGGCGGTGTTCTTTTTAGGTGAGCCGCTGTATTGGAATTTAATCGCAGGCCTTGCTCTCGCTTTATCTGGCGTGGTTTTAGGTATTTTGTCTAGTGCAAAAAAATGAAGCTATTGGCGTTTGATACCAGCACTGAAGTGATGTCGATTGCCGTGCAAAACGGCGCGGATGTTTATGAGTTTGTCGGCGTGGGCGGTGCGCAGGCGTCCAGTCGATTGATTCCTGAAATTCAGGCGTTGATGGCGCAGGCGGGTTTAGCGCTGCAAGCGTTAGATGGCATCGCTTTTGGAGCAGGTCCTGGCGCCTTTACAGGTCTCAGAGCAAGCTGCGCCGTGGCGCAGGGACTTGGGTTTGGTGCGAATGTGCCGCTGCTCCCTATCAATACGCTGCATGCAGTCGCGCTGCACATACATGCCAAAACCAGTGAGCAAACTATTACAGCCGCATTAGATGCCCGTATGGGCGAGATTTATTGGCAAGTATTCGATTTTTCGGCAATTGGTCTTGGTGTGCCTGTGGGTGAGCCGCAGCTCTCTAAGGCTGATACCCAAAGCTTTGCGCTGGGCACCTTGCCCACAGCCCCTATTTTTCTTGACTTGGCAGCCGATATGTTTGCAAAAAGCCTATTGACGGCGCCTGCGGACGCATTGCCGCTTTATGTGCGCAATAAAGTCGCACAAACCACGGCTGAGCGCGAGGCGGCCAAGGAATGACGGACAAAATGAGTAGCGAGGCGCAACATTTGTTTTTGTCTCGGCTGGATGCTGGCGCGACTGTTGCGACGATTGAGATCATGCGCGGCGTCGATGACGCCGAGATTTTGCATATCGAAACGCTGCCAAGTCATAGACGGCAAGGCCTTGCACAAAGTTTGCTTGCTGAAGCCTTCGATTGGGCGAGGCAGCACCAGCGGCAAGCGGTTTGGCTGGAGGTTCGCGCGGGTAACGACGCGGCGATTAACTTGTACCGTAAAACGGGTTTTGTGCAGATCAGCACGCGTAAGCGTTATTACGCAGATGGCGAGGATGCGCTTGTGATGAAATACACCCTATGACAACAAACTTGGTTTTAGACCCTCGGCAACGCGCCATGCTGGCAGAGATGGGGGTGCGCGTATGGTTGCCGAGTGATGCAGGGCCTCGTCCATCTGCGCAGACACCGCCACAGGTCAAACTGGATGTGGCTTCCCAGCCTGCTGCGAGTGCAATGCCTCTACCTGTACGGCGGGAGCCACCACTGCGCTTGCCTGTGCTCAGCAGTCCACCTGCGGCCGTGGGCTTGACGCCCGTTCGGTATGTGATTGGCAATTTGCCAGAGGCGGGGAGTTTTGCGGGCGGCTTTGATGTTATCTTTTTGGGCGAGCCTTGTACGGGTGACGCTGAAAAATTACTTGCAAACATGACGCGCGTGCT
>CANBRV010000230.1 GCA_947372005.1 Comamonadaceae bacterium
GGTCGATGCTGCACCCCACCTTCAAAGCTGCAGGTGGCGAACTCGCGCAAGTGCTGACTGCTGTGTACCCGACCACGGCTGGGCTGCCGCAAGGCTATATCCGCAAAGCCGTGTGGAGTGGGTTATTCAGGGCATCGCAACGCGGCGAGTTATCGGAGACGATCGTAATTTCGCATCTGCCAAGTCTGGCGGATTCGCTGGAGTTGCTGCATCACCCCACGCCCGATGTATCGGTGGCGGAGCTAGAAGATAAATCGCATCCTGCTTGGCAACGACTCAAAGCAGAGGAGTTACTGGCGCAGCAACTCTCGCAGCTACAGGCGCGGCGCGAGCGGGCGAAGATGCGGGCAGAGGCGTTGCCGCTGAACAAAATAGGGAAAGGTTTAATGGGCAAAGGCTTACACGATGGTGGCCTCGCACAAGCCTTACTAGCTGTGCTGCCGTTCAAACCAACCTCAGCGCAAACGCGCGTGCAGCGCGAAATTGCCGCCGATCTTGTTCAGTCTAAGCCCATGAATCGGCTGTTGCAAGGCGACGTAGGCTCAGGCAAAACCGTCGTTGCCGCACTCGCTGCCGCGCAGTGCATCGAAGCAGGCTTTCAATGCGCGCTCATGGTCCCAACCGAAATTTTGGCGCAGCAGCATTTTGCAAAATTAGTAGGCTGGTTGGAGCCGCTGCTCACCGCGCGAGGTCTTTGCGTAGCGTGGTTATCGGGCACGCAAAAAGCGAAGGAGCGCCGCGAAATGCTGGCCAAGATTGAGTCTGGCGAGGCCGCGCTGGTGGTGGGCACGCACGCCATCATCCAGAGCAAGGTGACGTTTGCCAAACTGGCACTGGTTGTTGTCGATGAGCAGCACCGCTTCGGCGTAGCGCAGCGATTAGCACTCAAAGAAAAAACGCAAGGTGACATGCATCCGCACTTGCTGATGATGTCGGCAACGCCCATTCCGCGGACTTTAGCGATGAGTTACTACGCCGACTTGGACGTCTCTACTATCGACGAGCTACCGCCTGGCCGCACGCCCATCGTCACCAAAATTGTGGCGATGAGCAAACGCGACGAAGTCGTGCGCCGCATCATCGATCAACTCAAAGCGGGGCGGCAGGTGTACTGGGTTTGCCCCTTGATTGAAGAGAGCGAAGCGGTGGATTTAGTGAATGCGACCGAGACGCACGCCGCCCTACAAGCCGCTTTACCGCAGTACTGCGTCGCGCTACTGCACTCCAAGATAGCAACGCCTGAAAAAAAAATCATCATGGCTGCGTTTGAAAAAAACGAAGTGCAAGTCCTGGTGTCCACCACCGTCATCGAGGTCGGCGTTGATGTGCCCAACGCCACGCTGATGGTGATTGAACACGCCGAGCGCTTTGGCCTTGCGCAATTGCATCAGCTCAGAGGCCGTGTGGGACGTGGCATCGCGGCCTCTGCGTGTGTGCTGCTCTACGCCACGAATGAATCAGGCAAGCTGGGCGATGCTGCCAAGGCACGGCTCAAAGCCATGGTCGATACCACCGATGGATTTGAAATTGCACGGCGCGACCTCGACATCCGTGGACCAGGTGAATTTTTGGGTGCACGGCAATCGGGAGCCCAAATGCTCCGCTTTGCGGATTTATCGCAGAAAGCTGACCAAGCGTGGCTAAAGTGGGCTCAAGCCACGGCGCCAGCACTACTGGACACCAGTCTGGATATGGCTTTGCGACACGTTGAGCGATGGCTGCCTAGCGGCGCTTCCTTTATGGGCGCTTAAAATAAATTATGACTCTCACCGAACTCAAATACATCGTCGCCGTAGCACGCGAGCGGCACTTTGGCAAAGCTGCCGACGCTTGCCATGTCTCGCAGCCCACGCTGTCGGTGGCGATTAAAAAGTTGGAAGATGAGTTGGAGGTCAAACTCTTTGAACGCAGCAGCAACGAAATCACCGTCACACACTTAGGGGGGCAAATCGTGGCGCAGGCGCAGCGCGTGATGGAAGAGGCCGCGCAAATTAAAGAGATGGCCAAACGCGGGAAAGATCCGCTCAGCGGAGCGCTAAGTCTTGGCATTATTTATACGATTGCGCCTTATTTGCTGCCCAGCCTGATGCGCCAAGTGATTGACCGCACGCCGCAAATGCCGCTGATGTTGTTTGAAAACTATACGCACAAACTGCTTGAGATGCTCCGCCAAGGCGATATTGACTGCGCCATTCTTGCAGAGCCTTTTGATAGCACGGGCTTGGCGACCGCGCCGCTCTATGACGAACCGTACCGCGTGGCGGTACCGAGCAACCACGTGCTTGCTAAGCAAGCCTCGGTCAGCGTGGCTGAGCTGGAATCTGAAAATCTGTTACTGCTTGGCAACGGGCACTGTTTCCGCGATCATGTTCTAGGTGTATGCCCTGAAAGCCAAGCGGGGCGAGGCCTAGCTGGCAGCGCATCTCTGGATGGTATTCGTAAGAGCTTTGAAGGGTCGTCGCTGGAGACCATCAAACACATGGTCGCTGCGGGCATGGGCGTGACGCTTGTGCCGCGCCTTGCTGTGCCTATCGAGGCAAAGCGCACAAAAACCGACGCGCTCTACGTGAAGTACTTGCCACTCAAATTAGTCAAAGGTGAAGTCGAGCCGACGCGTCGCATCGTGCTGGCTTGGCGGCGCAGCTTTACGCGCTACGAGGCCATTGCCGCGCTCAGAAATGCCATTTATGCCTGCGATTTACCTGATGTGACATGGCTGTCGAAAAAATAAGACTCTACCTCGATCTGATCCGCTGGAATCGTCCCGTGGGCTGGCTTTTGCCGCTATGGCCATCGCTGGCGGCGCTGTGGATTGCCTCCGCGCAAACCAACCAAACACTGCCGTCACTGCATTTGCTCGTCGTTTTTACGCTGGGCACATTCCTCATGCGCTCGGCGGGCTGCTGCGTCAACGATGCTGCGGACAAAGACTTTGATGCGCACGTCAAGCGCACGGCGAATCGCGCTGTCGCCAGTGGCAAGCTCTCGCAAAAGGAAGCGGTCGCGGCGGGCTCGGTGCTTGCCTTGCTCGCGTTTTTGCTCGTGCTGACAACGAACGTCACCACGATTGCATGGTCGTTTGCGGCACTTGCTATCGCCATCGCTTATCCGTTTGCCAAGCGCTTCATCGCCATGCCGCAAGCCTTGCTGGGCGTGGCGTTTAGCTTTGGTATCCCAATGGCGTTTGCCGCCGTGCAAGGCCGCGTGCCGCCACTCGCTTGGTGCTTGCTGCTGGGCAATTTGTTTTGGGTGCTGGCTTACGACACCGAATACGCGATGGTGGACCGTGATGACGATTTGAAGATTGGCATGAAGACATCCGCTATTACGCTGGGGCGTTTCGATGTTGCCGCCATCATGGCGTTTTACGTCATCTACTTATTGGTGTGGAATCACCTCATCACAGGGAGGCCATATCAAATAAGGCTTGCCAGCCCCATGCTTTGGTATGCTGCACTGGTTATCGCCTGCGGGCAAGTGCTCTGGCATTTTTTATTGATCCGCTCGCGTAGCCGTGAGGGGTGCTTTAAATCGTTTCGCGTGAACCACTGGCTAGGGTTCACACTGTTTGCGGGCGTAGCACTGGCGCTTTGAGCTAGCGTTAATTGGCGCCTAGTGCACCATGATTGGCGTTACAGCCAGTGCAGCGTAACCTTCTAGCGTTTTTTCAATCTCGTCAATGCTGGGCGCTTTGCGCTGCCAGCCATCTAGTTTGGCTTGAAACAGTTCGGCCCATGAACCGTCTAAATACACTTCGCGCCCCGATCGCTTATCCACAATTTCATAACCATGGCGCAGCATCTTGCC
>CANBRV010000231.1 GCA_947372005.1 Comamonadaceae bacterium
GCGGCATGTCATGGTGACATTGTGACCCGCAGCTAAAAATTTGATGCCAAGTAGGGAGCCATAAGAGGCTCCCAAAATCAGAATGCTGAATGTACGATGAGATGTCATTCATAGATTATACTAAAAACTCTAATGTCTTATATAAGACACGAGAGTTTAATTTGACTATTTTTGACCCAGGTCAATTTCAAGCTCGGCAATGCGTTTGCGTAATGCCCGTTCCTCTGCAAATTTCACCGATTCATCACGAACGATAGCAACGATTGCTGCAACTTTTCCTTCCGCGTCATGCATCAATGACACAGTGAATGCAATGGAAAGCGTATGCCCATCCTTATGCACCGCAGGCACGCGCAGCACAGACGCGCCGTATTTGGTGATGCCGCTAGCCATGGTGACGTGATAACCCTCCCAGTGCCGTGCTTGCTGCCTTTGCGGGATGATGATGTCAAGTGACTGCCCCATCGCCTCAGGCTCCGTGAAGCCAAACATGCGCGTGGATGCCGCATTCCAAAGCGTGATTTTGCCCGCAGCATCACAGGCCATGATGGCGTCCGCAGCACTTTCGACGAGTTGTTTGTAGTCAAATTTTGAAGTCATAAAAGCCCGGGGAAAAGAAGACGTAAAAAAACCGCTCTGGCCTGAGAGATTGTCTCAGACTAGAACGGCTTTAATAGATGACAAGCTAATCAGCTTAAACCGCTTTCGACGCGTGCATTGCTGCGATGTCAGCCGCGTTGTAACCCAGCTCAGCCAATACGGCGTCGGTGTGCTCACCCAAAATCGGTGACGCTGTAATTTCAGGCTTGAAGCCGCTGTATTTGATCGGGCTGCCCAATGTGGTGTAGCTGCCGCGCACTTTGTGCGGAACTTCGACGATAGTACCGCTGGCGATGAGCGATTTATCGTGCAAGAGCTCTTTCATAGACTGCACAGGTGCGCATGGGATGTCAAACTTACGGAAGATGTCAACCGCTTCAAACTTGGTTTTGTCTTTGATGAAGTCTTCAATCGTCGCAAAAATGTCCATGATGTGCGGCTGGCGACCACGTGGCGTGTTGTACGCTGGGTCGTCTTTCCACTCTGGCTTACCCAAAGCGTCGCAAATCGGGCCCCAAGCGTGTCCTTGCACGGTGAAATAGATGTAGGCGTTGGGGTCAGTCTCCCAGCCCTTGCACTTTAAGATCCAGCCTGGCTGACCGCCGCCGCCAGCATTTGCGCCGCGAGGCACAACGCCATCAGCAAAGGCTTCCATTTCGTGCGGATACTGTGGGTATTCTTCCAAGTAGCCCACTTTGTCCAAACGAAGCTGGTCGCGCATTTTGACGCGGCAAAGATTCAAGACGGCATCTTGCATCGACACAGCCACTTTTTGGCCTTTGCCAGTTTTTTGCTTGCCGATGTAGGCGGTCAAAATACCAATGGCGAGGTGCATGCCTGTATTGCTGTCGCCCAAAGCAGCAGAAGAGATGGTTGGGCCTGAGTTTTCGCCCTTCCAGTAACCGGTCGTCGATGCCGCACCGCCAGCGCACTGTGCCACGTTTTCATACACTTTTAGGTCTTCGTAGTGGTGGCCATCAGAGAAGCCTTTGACCGACGCCAAAATCATGCCTGGGTTCAGAGACTGGATGTGCTCCCAAGTAAAGCCCATGCGGTCAAGTGCGCCAGGGCCGAAGTTTTCAACCATCACGTCTGATTCTTTGATCAAGCGCTCCAGCACTTCTTTGCCCGCTGCCTGCTTGGTGTCTAGGGTCAAGCCACGTTTGTTGGAGTTCAACATAGTGAAATACAGCGCATCTGCATCCGGCATGTCACGCAGCTGGCCACGTGTCACGTCGCCAGAGCCAGGACGCTCGACCTTAATGACGTCCGCACCGAACCACGCCAGCATCTGCGTACAGGCAGGGCCTGCTTGCACGTGGGTGAAGTCGATAATTTTGATGCCTGCTAGTGGTTTGTCGCTCATGAAATACTCCTAAAAAGAAAATTAAAAATTATTTTTTGCCAGCTGTTGGATTCAAGCTGGTAATGCGTCCGCTTTCTGTGCCCGCCGTTTCGTCAATGACGGCATTAATCAGCGTAGGGCGACCAGAAGCCACGGCAGCACTCAAAGCCTTTTCTAGCTCGGCTGGTGTGTTCGCTGTGATGCCATCACCACCAAAAGCTTGCATCATGAGGTCATAGCGCGCATTCTTCACAAACACCGTTGGTGCAACGTCCTTAGCGCCAGCGCCCTTGCCGCCGCTTTGGTTTTGATCCGTACCTTTGTAGATGCCGTTGTTGTTAAACACAACTACGCACACTGGCAAGTTGTAGCGGCAAATGGTCTCTAGCTCCATGCCGCTAAAGCCAAAGGCGCTGTCGCCTTCGACAGCAATCACGGGGTGACCAGTGGTGACCGCAGCTGCCACAGAAAAGCCCATGCCAATACCCATAATGCCCCATGTGCCTACGTCAAGGCGTTTGCGCGGCTTGTACATATCCACGATCGAACGCGTAAAGTCGAGTGTGTTCGCGCCTTCGTTCACCAAGATCGCGTCTGGATTGGCCTTGATGGTGTTTTTAATCACAGCGAGTGCGCTATGGAAATTCATTGGGCTTGGATTAGCCTGCAGCGTGATGGCCATCTTGGCGACGTTCGCATCACGCTTATCAAACACCGTTTTTGTCCACTCTGCGTTGGCTTTGGGCAATTTGGCTGCCAACATAGCTTTGTTGATTTCGCCCACAACAGACGCAATGTCACCAACCAGCGGCGCAGCAATCGCCACATTGCTATCAGCTTCTGTAGGGGAGATATCAATTTGAATAAATTGACGCGAAGCAGCTTTAGCACCACCCCATGTTTTACCCTTACCGTGCGACAAGAGCCAATTCAAACGCGCGCCCACCAGCATGACTACATCGGCTTCGGCTAGCACGTAAGAACGGGCTGCAGAGGCGCACTGGGCATGGGTGTCAGGGAGCAAGCCCTTGGCCATCGACATTGGCAAATAAGGAATGCCCGAATTTTCAATCATGGCCTTGATGGCGGCATCAGACTCTGGGTTAGCAGCGCCTGCATACGCAGCGCCTTTGCCAAGCAAAATCAATGGGCGCTTGGCATTTTTGAGCAGTTCAATCGCACGAGCCACAGCCACTGGGCCCGGGATTTGAGCAGGTGCTGCATCGACTACCTCGATGAGTGACGCTTTGCCAGCAGCCGCATCCATGACTTGCGAGAACAATTTGGCTGGCAAATCAAGGTACACGCCACCTGGGCGACCCGACACCGCAGAACGAATCGCGCGAGCAATGCCCACGCCAATATCAGCTGCATGCAGCACACGGAAAGCGGCTTTGCACAGCGGCTTGGCAATAGCCAATTGATCCATCTCTTCGTAGTCACCTTGCTGCAAGTCCACGATTTCACGCTCAGACGAGCCGCTAATCAAAATCATGGGGAAGCAATTGGTTGTAGCGTTGGTGAGTGCAGTCAAACCATTCAAAAATCCTGGCGCAGAAACTGTGAGACAAATGCCAGGCTTACCTGTCAAAAAGCCAGCCGCAGCAGCTGCATTACCTGCATGCTGCTCGTGGCGAAAGGAGATCACACGCATACCTTCAGCTTGCATTTTTCGGGTTAAGTCAGTAATTGGGATACCAGGCCAGCCATAGACGGTATCGATACCGTTGAGCTTAAGTGCATCAATCACCAGATGGAAACCATCCGTTGTATCGATCGCAGCGGCAGTAGTAGATGTGTCAGCTGACATATAAAATTTCCTGTGTATGCTAGGGAGAAGCTATCATAGGAAT
>CANBRV010000232.1 GCA_947372005.1 Comamonadaceae bacterium
ATCTTGTCTTGCTGCTTCGAGTACGCCGTAGCTTGCAGAGCCGCAGCAGCAGCACGCAAATCTTCAAATTGTGTGTAATTGCCGCCGTAGCGCGTGAGTTTGGTGACTTCGATGTGCAGCGTGACGCGGGTCACCGCATCCAAAAATTCGCGGTCATGGCTAATGACGACCATCGTGCCTTCGTACTTGGCGAGCCAAGCCTCTAACCACACCAGCGCGTCTAAGTCCAAGTGATTGGTGGGCTCGTCTAGCAGCAGCAAGTCCGATGGACACATCAATGCCCGTGCGAGCTGCAAGCGCATGCGCCAGCCGCCCGAAAAGCTATTCACGGGTTGATCCAGCTCTTGCACCGTAAAGCCAAGACCTTGAACCAAGGTCTGCGCGCGCGATGCCGCATCGTGTCCGCCCGCATCCTCCCAGTTGGCATACGCCTCGGCAAACTGCTCGCCAAAGCCGTCTCTATCCATGTTGGGATCGTTTTCAAGCGCGGTCAAAGCGACGCGTGCCTTTTCTAAGCGCACATCACCAGCGAGCACAAAATCGGTGGCACTCTCCGATGTCTCAGGCATGTTTTGCGCCACAGTGGCCACTTGCCATGCGGTCGGAATCCAATATTCGCCACTGTCCTCTGTGAGCTCGCCCATCATGAGTGCAAACAAAGACGATTTGCCTGCGCCATTGCGTCCGACTAAGCCGACTTTTTCGCCAGGCTGGATAAGAGCAGATGCTTCAGACAGGATAACTTTGCTGCCTCTACGCAGCGTGATTTTTTGTAGTGAGATCATGCGGCGCTACCGTTTGATTTGGCTTGCAACCGAGCCAGTGTGGCTTGCCGATTGAGCTCGGCTTGCTCGTAATCTGGCGCGAGCGCCAACGCGCGGTCAAAGCTAGCAATCGCGGCTTCGTAATCCTGTAAATCGTCGAGTGCCAGACCTAAATTGTTGTGCGCACTGATGCCGTTAGGCAGCAGTTTCAGCGATTGCTTAAAGTAACTCACGGCACGCTGTGGCTGCCCCATTTGGGCAAGCGCAATACCTAAAAAATGCGTGGCATCGTAATTTTGCGGATAAATGTCAAGCGCCGCCTCAAACTGCTGGATAGCAAGCGGATGATCGCCGTTTTGCAATGCGATGCGGCCTTGCTCAAATACCGCTTGAGCTTGCTCGTTGGCCTTCATGGCAATTATTTCGGAGGGTTTCATAAAAATCAAATTCGGAGCATCTCTGCGGTAATCAGTAACACCTGATTGTCGCCGCTGCTTGTGGGCAACCAAAATACAGGCAGATTGGGGAAGGCAGCACAGAAGTTGTCTTGCTCATTTCCTATCTCCAAAACAAGCACCCCGTCCAAGGTCAAATGGGCTGCGGCTTGCGCGAGCAATGCTCGTGTGAAGTCCATCCCGTCTGGCCCGCTGGCCAGTGCCATGTTGGGTTCTGCCAAATACTCTGGCGGTAGCTTCGCCATACTTTCGGCATTCACATACGGCGGATTGCACAAAATTAAATCAAATTCGCCCTGTACATTTTTAAGCCCATCAGATTCAATCAATGTGATTCGCTCAGCCAAATCGTGCTTATCGATATTGATGCGAGCCACAGCCAGTGCGGCCTCTGAGAGATCGCTCGCCACCACGGACACATCAGGATACGCCATCGCAGCCAGCACAGCAAGGCTGCCATTGCCCGTGCAAAGATCAAGTACGCGAGTCGTTTGCTCAGACAGCCACTCGTCAATCGAACCGTCCGCAATCACCTCGGCAATGAGAGAGCGCGGAACAATCACCCGTTCATCCACATAAAACGGCACGCCTTGCAGCCAAGCTTCATTCGTTAAATATGCAGCAGGTTTTCGCGTGGTGATACGCTGGGTGATGATGGCTTCAACAGCGGCTTGGTCGGCAGCGGATACGGGCGCGTCAGCCACAGCGTCCAAATCGTCAATCGGCAACTTCATCGCCCAAAGCGCTAACCACACGGCTTCGTCAAAAGCGCTAAGTGTGCCGTGACCGAAGGAAACTTTGGCTTCTTCTAGGCGCGTGGCTTGTTGATTGATGAGGTCAATGAGTTTTAAAGTTGAACTCATTTCACCAGCCGCTCAATCACGCCTTTGTAGATATTTTTAAGCGGTTCAATATCTGCCAAAGGCAGGCATTCATTGATCTTGTGAATCGTGGCGTTGGTGGGACCCAGCTCAATGACTTGATCGCAAATCTGCGAGATGAAGCGCCCATCGCTGGTACCGCCTGTGGTGGAGAGTACCGTGTCGATGCCGCTTACGGCCTTGATGGCTTCGCGTGCGGCTTGCACCAAGCTGCCGACTGGTGTGATGAAGGGTTGACCGCTGAGTGCCCAGTCAATTTTGTAGTCGTCTGCTGTCAAGCCAGATGACTGTAAAGCCTTATCCACTATGGCTTGCAGGCCATTTGATGTGGACTCTGTACAAAACCTGAAGTTGAAATCGATGACGCAGCTATTGGGGATGATGTTGGTCGCGCCCGCACCGCCGTGGATGTTGCTGATTTGAAATTGCGTGGGTTCAAAATATTCGTTGCCGTTGTCCCATTTTTTGGCTGCGAGTTCTGCCAACGCGGGCATCACTAAATGGATGGGGTTGCGCCCAAGCTGCGGGTAGCCAATGTGCGCTTGAATGCCTTTGACTTGTAGCTTGCCGTTCAAACTGCCGCGCCGCCCGTTTTTAATCATGTCGCCGCATTGGTCGATAGAGGTTGGCTCGCCCACGATGCAATAGTCGAGGTGTTCGCCGCGTGCTTTGAGCCATTCGCACACCTTGACCGTGCCGTTAATCGAAGGGCCTTCTTCGTCGCTGGTCAATAGCAAAGCCATGCTGAGCTTGGGCTGTGGGTATATTTTAAAAAATTCTTCAACTGCCACCACGAACGCAGCGATGGAGGTTTTCATGTCAGATGCGCCACGTCCAAAAAGTTTGCCATCGCGCACGGTGGGCACAAAGGGCGGGCTTGTCCATTGATCGAGCGGACCTGTTGGAACGACATCGGTGTGACCTGCGAAGACGAGAGTCTTGGCATTGGCATCTGCGCTTTGGCGTTTGATCCAGAGATTTTTCACTTTGGCATTCACGCCAGTTTCAGCTTCGCCAAATTCAAGCACAGTGGCCACAAAGCCAAGCGGAGCAAGGCGTGCAGCAATGATGTCCATGCAGCCACCATCTAGCGGTGTGGGTGAGTGGCAGGCGATGAGCTGCTCGGCTAGGCGAAGTGTAGATGTCATGGCGCAGGGTCTGGTGAGGTGTCTGAATCGAGATCAGAGGGGAGCGGCGAAGTCAGCAGCGTTTGGATCGAGGGTGGCAGCACGGGCTCGGTCAGCCACGCGGGTAGCGCAGGCAAATTCCAGTTGGCGTTATCCAGCGCCATGCGAAAGGCACGCAGCCATAAATGTGTGTCGTAGCGCGACAGCCCAAAATTGACCTCACCCTCATCGGTTTGCATATTAATTGAGCAGCCTTGCGGCTCCATGTGCAGTTGCAGCGTCTTGCACAGCACAAACCCCTGCGCACGGTGCGTATCGCGATCTTCTTGGCTAATTCGAAAAGGGTAGTGCGAGTCGCCGTCAGGGGTCTCTTGCACTGCCAGCCTATGCTCCATGCGGATTTGCTCTTGCGGCGCAAGCCCCGTCAATTGGTTCATCGTGGTCGTGCGTTCAATCAGCTCGGCCATGGGACCAATCAAACCTTGCGCAAAACGACGCGTAATCCAAATGCGCGGCTGTTCCTCGTGGTAGCACAGCCACAGGCG
>CANBRV010000233.1 GCA_947372005.1 Comamonadaceae bacterium
TGTTTTCAGCGCGTGCTTACAACATCGAAAGCCTGACGGTTGCTCCTACAGAAGATCCAACGCTCTCGCGCATGACGATTCAAACTTCGGGCTCCGACGAAGTGATTGAACAAATCACCAAGCACTTGAACCGTTTGATTGAAGTTGTCAAAGTGATTAATCTCACCGAAGGCGCGTACACCGAGCGCGAACTCATGATGGTCAAGGTTCGCGCGGTGGGCAAAGAGCGTGACGAGATGATGCGTATGGCAGAGATTTTCCGTGGCCGCATCATCGACGTGACGGACAAGAGCTATACGATTGAGCTAACAGGCGATCTAACCAAGAACGATGCGTTCTTGCAAGCGATCGACAAGAGCGCAATTTTGGAAACGGTACGCTCTGGCGCATCAGGTATTGGACGGGGCGAGCGTATTTTGCGCCTCTAATTTTTTTATTTTTTACTTCACTTAAAGGAAATCCAAATGAAAGTTTTTTACGACAAAGATTGCGATCTAAGCGTTATTAAAGGCAAAACAGTTGCCATCATCGGCTACGGCTCGCAAGGCCACGCTCATGCACAGAACTTGAACGACAGCGGCGTGAAAGTAGTTGTCGGTCTGCGCAAAGGCGGTGCGTCTTGGCCTAAGGTCGAGAAAGCTGGCCTCAAGGTGATGGAAGTGGCTGATGCGGTCAAAGCTGCAGATGTCGTCATGATTTTGCTCCCAGACGAGCAAATCGGCTCGGTGTACACCAACGATGTCGAGCCAAACATTAAACAGGGCGCGTCCCTCGTGTTTGCACACGGCTTTAACGTGCACTACGGTTTAGTTACACCACGTGCTGACTTAGACGTGTGGATGGTGGCTCCTAAGGCCCCAGGCCATACCGTGCGTGGTACTTACGCCCAAGGCGGCGGCGTGCCCCACCTGATTGCGGTGTACCAAGACAACTCTGGCAAAGCTAAAGAGCTCGCGCTGTCGTACTCGATGGCTAACGGCGGCGGCAAGGCTGGCATTATCGAAACCAACTTCCGCGAAGAGACCGAGACCGACTTGTTCGGCGAGCAAGCTGTTTTGTGCGGCGGCGCGGTTGAACTCATCAAAGCCGGCTTTGAGACTTTGACAGAAGCCGGTTACGCACCAGAAATGGCGTACTTTGAGTGCTTGCACGAGCTGAAATTGATTGTGGACATGATCTATGAAGGCGGCATCGCCAACATGAACTATTCCATCTCTAATAATGCAGAGTACGGCGAGTATGTTACCGGTCCCCGCATCGTGACAGCAGAGACAAAAGCGGTCATGAAGCAGTGCTTGAAGGACATCCAAACGGGTGAATACGCAAAGAGCTTCATCCTTGAGAACAAGGCTGGTGCGCCAACGCTCATCAGCCGTCGCCGCTTGAACGCCGAGCATCCAATCGAAGTTGTGGGCGAAAAACTTCGCGCTATGATGCCTTGGATCAAAGCTAACAAACTGGTTGACAAGTCACGTAACTAAAAACATGAGCGACGACACACCACAACCTCGCCACAAGGGCATTTATGTCCTGCCGAATCTCTTTACGCTCGCGGCGCTATTTGGTGGCTTTTATGCCATCGTCATGGCGATGAATGAACGTTACGATTTGGCGGCGATAGGTGTGTTTTGCGCCATGATTTTGGATAGCTTGGATGGTCGCGTTGCACGGATGACCAATACCCAAAGCGAGTTTGGCGCGCAAATGGACTCGCTTGCCGATATGGTGTCGTTTGGCGCTGCCCCTGCTTTGATTGCTTACGAGTGGGCCCTCAAAGGGCTTGGGCGTTGGGGCTGGGTTGCGGCTTTCGTGTACTGCGCATGTGCAGCACTGCGCTTGGCTCGTTTCAACGTCAATACCGAAGTGGTCGACAAACGCTTTTTTCAAGGCTTGCCATCACCTGCTGCTGCGGCATTGGTGATGGGCTTTATGTGGATCATGCAAGAGCTTGGCTTTGCAGGCAAAGATGTGTCTTGGCTCATGTTTGTGATGGCGCTTTATGCCGGCCTCACCATGGTGACCAATGTGCCGTTTTATAGCTTCAAAGATATGCACTTCAAAAAGACAGTGCCTTTTGTGGTGCTGGTAGCGATTGCCTTAGCAATAGGCGTGATTGGCTTGCATCCGCCGTCCGTACTTTTCCTTATTTTTATGCTTTATGGTGTTAGCGGCTATGCCGTTTTAATCTACAAACGCATGAAGGGTCAGCCCGTCAGCGTGATTAGCACATCGATCGATGAGCCTGAAGAAAAAGGCTTGCACCAGTAACTCAAAAAAACTTGTGCTATATTCCAACTCATGAATTTCAGTTTGATTTCTTCCCTGCTGCTACTGCTACCCCAACAAAGGGCAGCCGTTTTTGCGCATCTATAAAAGAAGCCAAACACACACTGACCCGTTGCTAATACCAACGGGTTTTTTTATGTCCTCAGTTTTTAGTTAATTTTCATTAGGAGCTTCACATGTCAGACCAACTCATCATTTTTGACACCACCTTGCGCGATGGCGAGCAAAGCCCTGGCGCGTCCATGACGCGTGACGAAAAGCTCCGTATTGCTCGTCAACTCGAGCGCCTCAAGGTCGATGTGATCGAAGCTGGCTTTGCCGCTTCCAGCAATGGCGATTTTGAATGCGTGAAAGCTATCTCTGAAGTGATTAAAGACTCCATCATTTGCTCGCTCGCACGTGCTAACGATCGCGACATTTCCCGCGCTGCAGAAGCCTTAAAGCCAGCAGCCCGTGGGCGTTTGCACTTGTTCCTTGCGACTAGCCCATTGCACATGGAGATGAAACTCCGCATGACGCCTGACCAAGTGTTCGAGCAAGCCAAGCAATCCACACGCTTTGCCCGCAACTTGATGGACGACATCGAGTTTTCGCCAGAAGACGGCTACCGCAGCGATCCAGACTTTTTATGCCGCGTTTTAGAGGCTGTGATTGCCGAGGGTGCAACCACCATCAACGTGCCAGACACCGTGGGCTATGCCATTCCAGAGCTTTATGGCAACTTCATCAAAGACCTTCGCACCCGTATTCCCAACTCCGACAAAGCCGTATGGAGCGTCCACTGCCACAACGACCTTGGCTTGGCAGTGGCCAACAGCTTGGCGGGCGTGAAGATTGGCGGCGCACGCCAAATCGAGTGCACGATCAACGGTCTTGGCGAGCGCGCAGGCAATTGCAGCTTGGAAGAGATCGTCATGGCGCTTAAAACGAGGCAAGATT
The DNA here is from genome assembly GCA_947372005.1 of Comamonadaceae bacterium. Lineage (GTDB taxonomy): Bacteria > Pseudomonadota > Gammaproteobacteria > Burkholderiales > Burkholderiaceae_C > JASGCK01. The sequence continues at coordinate 3,226 of CANBRV010000233.1, forward strand.
ATTTCAACTTGACGACACGCATCGATACAAGACAAATCTTGCCTGCAAGCCGCATGGTGAGCCAAACCACAGGCTTTGTGGTGCAACCAAATAAAGCAATTGTGGGTGCCAATGCATTCGCGCACGCCAGCGGCATCCACCAAGACGGCGTGCTCAAATCGCGTGAGACCTATGAAGTGATGAAGGCCGAAGACGTGGGCTGGACAGCTAACAAAATCGTGCTCGGCAAACTCTCGGGGCGCAACGCCTTTAAGCAGCGCTTGCAAGAGCTTGGCGTGAGCATGGAGTCTGAGGCCGAAACCAATGCGGCGTTCCTCAAGTTCAAAGAACTCGCGGATAAAAAATCCGAGATTTTTGACGAAGACATCCTCGCCTTGGTCAGCGAAGAAAACGTCGCATCGGATAACGAGCACTATGCCTTCGTGTCGCTTGCGCAGTCCAGCGAAACGGGCGAGAAACCCAACGCAAAAGTCATTTTCACCATTGGCGGCAAAGAAGTCAGTGGTGAATCACAGGGCA
>CANBRV010000234.1 GCA_947372005.1 Comamonadaceae bacterium
CATCTTCAATTTTGTAGATGTGAAATTCAATCTCCAGCCCGCAGCGCATGGCGTAGCCTGCCGTTTGCAATTTGGTAATAGCTGCTTGCAAGACGCGCCTCGCGTCCAATTTGACGGGCGTGCCGTCGCTAAAAAACGGTTCGGCAAACAACCAAGCTTCTTTCGGTGACCATGGAAGAGGGTGCAGGCGCAGCACGGTTGCATCATCTAGCTTGAGCGCCAAGTTACTGGCGTTGGCAAATTTGGCTGCCTCGCCGAGTTGATTGAATTGGCTGGGTTCAAACACCTTGAACGCCGTGTGATCCGAAGTGTCTTTCAACATCAGTGTGCCGACCATGCCCACAGATAGACCTTGCTGCAGACCTTGTTGGATAAGGCCTGCGGGCATGCTCTTGCTGCGAATCTGTCCATGCAAATCGCACCACGCGACGCGCACAGTGTCAATATTTGGATCAAGTGCCAGCGTCATCGAAAGCCATCAAATGTCTGGGGAGTCACAGCCAGCGTGCCTTGCGCCAGTGCCTCGGCAAGCCGGCTTGTCGACCTCGCTTCCAATTGATCCATCGCGTTAAGTAACCAGCGCCTATACCGCGCAATCGCAATATCGCTTGTGCCAAGGTTCTCGCTCGTGCGGTCTTGAACCGCTCCCATGCTCTCTACCGCCCATTGGTCGTGTACGTTGATATCGTCCTCGCCCATGCCGAGGTAGGTGCGACTTGCCTGTTCATCCGCGCTAAAGCCCCACTGGTTGTGCTTTCCCGACTTTGGCGTGTAGTCGGGGAAGTTCGTGTGACGTGCCCGTTGCTCGCGCATGGCAGCGTGGTTGATCGCCTCGCCTGTGCTGGTAAAAATCGAATACCAATAGGTATGCGTATCGTCAATCGGCAAATGAATTTGCGTGATCGTCATCGTCTCAGACAGTGGAATGATGAAGGTGTGCGGGAACACAGCGTGCGTGATTCTGGTATGCGTGATCTTGTCCTCAGTCGCTTCTGGATTGAGTGCTCGCAAAGCTGTCAACTGCATACCATAGCTGGTCTCCAGCGTCTTAATTTCAGGCTGGCACAGCTCACGCATCACGCGCGACATTGGCCAGCGCTCGCCTGCAACGTTTCCAGCCGCGGCGCTTCTAAACTGCTTTCCAGCGGCGTTGCTGCCTGTGTCTTCCAGATCCACATCGTGTAAAAAACGATGCAAGAACGACGGATGCGCTGGGTCGATGCCGACCTCAAACGCTTGCAGCCAATTGCATTGCCACATACCTTTAAACGCAAAACAATGTGTAGAGGACGCTTTGTAGCAGTCCAGCGCAGGGAAGGGCGGCGGGGCAGAGTCAGGATTTTTTTCTTTGCCAAGCCACGCAAACACAACGCCAGAGCGCACGGTTGTTGGATAGCTGGGTTGCTTCACGCGCTGGCAAAGCGTCGATCCTGTGGGCTCGGCGGGTGTCTCTACGCATTGCCCGCTGCTGGCATATTTCCAGCCGTGGAAGGGGCAACGGATGCCGTCACCTTCAAAGCGCGCAAAAGCCAAATCTGCGCCGCGGTGTGCGCAGTGCCTGTCCATCAGTGCGAACTGCCCCGCCGTATCGCGAAACAAAACGAGGTCTTCGCCCAGCACACGCACGGCCTTGAGAGGTCGGTCTTGCATACGCGGGTCAACCGCAGGGTCAAACTCTTCGACCAGTGCGACGGGTTGCCAAAACTGGCGCATGACAGCACCACCAGGTGTGCCTGCGCCTACTTGCGTGAGTTTGATATTGCGTGCTTGGTCCATGTGCTGAATCATAATAACACCATGAAACTCTACAACTACTTCCGATCTTCCGCGTCTTTTCGCGTTCGTATCGCTATGAATTTAAAAGGCTTGCCCTTTGAATACATCTCGGTTCACCTAGCCAAGGGTGATCACAAAAAGCCTGAGTACGCGGCCATTGCTGCTGATGGTTTGGTGCCGCTGCTTGATACAGGCGAGGTTAGCTTGAGCCAATCGATGGCAATCATCGAGTACTTGGATGAGTTGCATCCCACGCCTGCGCTACTTCCAGCAGATGCGCTCGGACGCGCCAAGGTGAGGGCGCTGGCGCAAAGCATCGCTTGCGAAATTCATCCACTCAATAACCTGCGTGTACTCAAATACCTAGTGAAAGAACTCAAGGTTGACGAAGAAGCCAAAAACACCTGGTATCGCCACTGGGTGCGGGAAGGCTTGGAGAGCTTTGAGCGCCAATTGGCGCAGTTGCCGCCAAGCACCTTTTGCTATGGCGATACGCCCACGCTGGCCGATTGCTGCTTAGTTCCGCAAATCGCGAACGGCAAGCGCTTCAATGTGAACTTTGACGGATTGCCGCGCACGATGGCGGCTTATGAGGCTTGTATGAAACTGGATGCGTTTATCAAAGCTGCACCAGAAAATTGCCCCGATGCAGAGTGACTTTACCTCTTGAAAAACAATCAACAAACAAGTCATTCTCAGGAGATTCAGATGACCAGATTATTCCGCTGTCGCCAGATTATGTTGCAAGTTTTGCGGCATACGTTACGTTAGGTGTCCACGATGAATGGAAAGTGTGTGAAGTGCGGGCTCTCTACTCCTAACGAGGTCGTCATGTTGCGGGAGCCGCCAGATTGTCCTGGCTGCGGCGGTAAGGAGTTCACGATGACGTTTGAGGTAACAGAGACGTTTTTGCCCCACAACACGACTGTCATCAAACAAAAAGACCCAGACCGCAATAGCAAAAAGCGCGTTCGCCGCGAGCACTTCAATGGAATGCAAGCTAACAACCAAGGCTTGCTCATGCGCAAAGAGCGACTCATCGATAAGGATGCGGATGTTTATTATGAGTTCGTGGCAGACCCGAATACAGGAGAAGTCCTGCGTAGCGAACACGGGCGGCTCTCAGACCATAAGGGCTACGGCAGTGCGAAACAAAAGAAGACAGACACCTAACATTTCGCTCGGCACTGACGCACAGCAGCAGGATGCCGCTTCGTGGCAGTTGTTGTCTGGTATTCATTGCCCAACGTAACACATCTCAAAAAAATTGATGGGTGTGAGATTGAATGCGCCCAGTTCAATGTCCGACAGAGAAATCATTCAAACCCGTCCGATCCACGCCGCGCAATAACCACAGCGGACGCTTCGCAAAGTTAACCGCCACCCCCGTTTTGCCGTCCATTGGTTTGAGTGTTCGATCTCAACGCGGTGTAGTTTTGCCATGCTGTTACAGCACAGCCTCAAGTCGCACGCTATGCGCAGCGGGACTAAGCCATTTCATACGTCCATGTCCTGGCGAGATTTGATCTTTTATTTGAATCAAGCCAGCGCCTGCCAAGCAATCCACATCCCGTTTCACTGCACTGCGATCTCGGCCTAAACGTAGCGCCACGCCTGTGATGGAGTCGGGTTGCTGTTTGACCGCTTGAAATAAATCCAACCTTGCGGCCGTGAGCACTCGCAACATATCGCTGGCATCTTCAAAGCTCAAAACTGTACTTGGCTTAATGGCTTGTGCCGTATCTGCTTGCTTTGCAATGGCTTTGCCGCGTGCAAAAAAGGATTGTTCATCACGGGCGGTGATTGTGGTTGTTTTAGCTTTCATGTTTTACTCCGAAGTTGTGTCCAGTCATTTTCAAAGGCTTGTTCAATCGCCTCAAAATTAGAGAAATTGACATCATTGACCTTTCAAAAATAGTGCCGATGGTGGTAACCGTGCTGGTTGTCATAG
>CANBRV010000235.1 GCA_947372005.1 Comamonadaceae bacterium
AAGGACGATTTGAAGTTCCCTTCGCCGCTATCGGAGTCCCCGATTAAGTTTTTGGGCGGCAATGTCTTGCCGATGGAAATTGTGGTCGTGGTGGGTGCGCTTGCCATGATGTTGATGGTGGAGATCTTTAACCGCAAGTCGATTTACGGCAAGGCCGTGGTGGCTACATCGAACGACCGCGATGCCGCGTCGCTCATGGGCATCAACACAGGCGCTGTGATTACCTTCTCGTATGCGTTGTCGTCTGCCACGGCTGCTGTGGCTGGCGTACTGATTGCGCCACTGACGCTCACGGGCGCAACGATGGGCTCGGTGCTAGGACTCAAAGCGTTTGCGGTTGCAATTATTGGCGGCCTCACCTCGGGCGTAGGTGTCATTGTGGGCGGTCTGATTTTGGGCATTGCCGAGACGACGACGGGTTACTACATCTCCACGGGCTACAAAGATGTGCCTGGGCTGGTGCTCTTGCTACTCGTCTTAGCGGTGAAGCCTGCTGGCCTTTTCGGCAAGATGGCTATCAAAAAAGTTTAAAAGTCTTGGCTGCAAAAAAATGAATACGAAAAATAAATCTTGGATCGCTATTGTTGCCTTGCTGGCAGCACTGGCGCTGTTTCCTGCTGTCGTCCCCAATCCGTACTACGTCCATTTAATTGAGACGATTTTGATCTATGCAATTCTCTTGTTTGGTCTTGACATTGTGGTGGGCTATACGGGGCAAGTCTCGCTGGGTCACGCAGGTTTGTTTGGTGTGGGCTCGTACACGGCAGGCGTACTATTTGCCAAGCTAGGTGTGCCGTTCATGCTTGCCGTACCTGCAGCGATTGCGGTCACGGCGTGCTTTGGCGCGGTGTTGGCACTGCCCGCGCTGCGTGTGACGGGGCCTTATCTGGCAATGGTAACGCTGGCCTTTGGCACGATCATCCGCATCTTGATTAACGAGATGACCTTCCTAACCGAAGGTCCTATCGGCATCAAAGTGGCCAAGCCGATTTTGTTTGGCCACAAACTGACCGAGCATGAGTATTACTACGTTGTGCTCGTCGCGATGGTGTTGGCGCTGATCGTCGTGCACCGTGTGCTCAAGTCGCACCTTGGCCGCGCCTTTGAAGCGTTGCGCGATAGCCCTGTGGCTTGCGATTGCATGGGCGTATCGGTATACCGCTACAAGGTCTATGCGTTTGTAGTCAGTGCCGCGCTGGCAGGACTTGCAGGCTCGCTCTACACCTATTCGGAAGAATACATTTCGCCCGACACCTACAACTTTGAGCTCACAATTTTGTTCTTGCTGGCCGTCATCATGGGCGGACGCAAAACTCGCTCGGGCGCGCTAATTGGCGCGGCGATTGTTGTGATGCTGCCAAGCCTTTTGTCAGATATCGAATTATTCCGAAAAATCGCTTCAGTTTTAGCGATCGGTGTTGTGGCTATGGCGCTTTACAACCTCAGCAAAAAAGTTAAAACAGTCCGTGAGGTGGCAATTCCTGTGGTAGCGACCGTGGGCATGGCAGCGTTTTCGTTTTGGCTAGAAAACATCACTGACTGGCGGCTTACCATTTTTGGTTTGATGATTTTGTTCGTCGTCTACTATTTGCAAGATGGTGTTGTAGGCTTTGCACGCGAGCTCTTCTCACGCGTCACAAAACAAAGCGTTATGAAGGCAGCAGCTACCAAAGCGACTGCGGATGCGGCATCGCAAGCAGTCAAGCCCTGGGCTCCTGCACACGCCGCACAAGGCGACAGCGCAAATCTGCTGGAAGTCAATCAAGCGCTCATGCAGTTTGGCGGCCTCAAAGCTTTGAACTTGGTGGACTTGAATATCGCCCGCGCTTCGGTGCATGGCCTCATCGGTCCCAACGGTTCTGGCAAGAGCACGATGATGAATGTGCTCACGGGCATCTATCAGCCCACGGCTGGAACGGTCTCTTTTAACGGCAAAGTCATCACCGGACAAACGCCTTCCACGATTGCGCTATCAGGCATTGCACGTACGTTCCAAAATGTGCAGCTCTTTGGCGAGATGACCGCCACGGACAACGTGCTGGTCGGTCTGCACCACACCTACAAAAGCAACATTCTGGATGTGATCTTCAACACGCCACGCTACAAACGCGAAGACACAGCCGCTAGAGCAGAGTGCGCTAGCTTGCTGGCGTTTGTAGGGCTTTCGGAATTTGCCGAGCACGAAGCGCGTAACCTGCCGTATGGTAAACAGCGTCTCTTAGAAATTGCTCGTGCGTTGGGTCTGCGTCCGCAGCTCCTACTCTTGGACGAGCCTGCTGCGGGCTTGCCGCCCGCTGATTTGCCTGATTTAATGGCAATGGTGAAGAAGATTCGCGATCACGGCATTACGGTGATTTTGATTGAGCACCACATGGACGTGGTGATGGGGGTGTCCGATACAGTCTCTGTACTCGACTTTGGACAAAAAATTGCCGAAGGCAAACCCGCTGACGTACAGCGCCACCCAGCTGTGATAGAAGCCTACCTCGGTAGTGGCTCGGGCACTCACTAAGCAACACAGCGGAGACAGACACAATGTTAAAAATTGAAAACTTACAAGCTGGCTACGGCAAAGTACAAGTACTACACGGCGTGACGATTGACGTGCCAAAGGGGAAAATTGTGACCTTGATTGGCTCCAACGGCGCGGGTAAAACCACGACGATGCGAGCGATCTCGGGAATGATTAAACCCACGGCTGGCAGCATTACGCTATCGGGCGCGAATATTACAGGGCAAGCGTCCTATCAAATCGCCAAGCGAGGCCTCGCGCACTCACCCGAAGGTCGTCGCGTGTTCCCTACGCTATCAGTGCTAGACAACATTCGCCTTGGCGCATTTGCACGCTACACGGGTGCACGAACCAAAGGCGACGTGGAAGCGGACTTGCAACGCGCCCTCGAGATGTTCCCTCGTCTTAAAGAGCGCACCAGCCAATTGGCAGGAACGCTGTCGGGCGGCGAGCAGCAAATGCTGGCCATGGCACGTGCCGTAATGCTCAACCCCGAAGTGTTTTTACTAGACGAGCCATCCATGGGATTAGCACCCATTTTGGTGGAAGAGGTCTTCAACATCATCTCGCGCCTTAAAGCGCAAGGCGTGACCATGCTGCTGGTAGAGCAGTTCGCTGCGGCCGCACTCAACGTCGCAGACTACGGCTACGTGCTTGAAAATGGTCGCGTGTCAGTCCACGGACCAGCGGACAAACTCAAAGGCGATCCTGCGGTTCAAGCGGCGTATTTGGGCGGGTAGATCAACTGACACATATTGAGAATTTATTAATGCAAACCACTATCCAACACTTCGTCAATAACAAGCCCTTTGCAGGCATCGGCACACGCACACAAAACGTGACCAACCCCGCCACTGGCAAAGTCACCGCCAGCGTCAGCCTTGCCAGCACGGTTGATGTGAATGCGGCTGTGGCCTCGGCGCAAGCAGCCTTTCCAGCTTGGAGTGATGCATCGCCGCTCAAGCGTGCACGCATCATGTTTAAGTATTTGGAACTCTTGAACGCCAACCGCGACAAACTTGCGCACATGATTACCGCCGAGCACGGCAAGGTTTTCACCGATGCACAAGGCGAAGTTACGCGCGGCATCGAGATTGTGGAGTTCGCCACAGGCATCCCGCAGCTGCTCAAAGGCGACTACACCGAGCAAGTCGGAACAGGCATCGACAACTGGACGATGCG
>CANBRV010000236.1 GCA_947372005.1 Comamonadaceae bacterium
GTTGCCACCCAAGAAGGCCAAATAAATCCAGTTAATCCAGCGGCCTGCTCCGGCAACAGCGAAGGAATTAACACAAACATAAAGCCACCAGCTAGTGCTGCAACAACGATAAAAAACGGCATCATTTCAACCAATTGCTGGTCTCGAAAGCTGCGCAAAATTTGATGCGGCTCATGCAATCGCCAATAGCTGCGATGTATCCAAAGCTCTTTAAAAGCCTCCCAACGCGTAACGGTTGGATGATGCGTGTTCATTTACTAATGAGCTGCGAACGCGCAAGACTTGCGGTTTGGCCAAGCTCGGCATAGGCGCGTGACTTGTCCGTGTTGCCGGCTTTGGCATGGATAAGCGCGAGCAACTTTAAGTCAGCAATAACACGCAGCGAGCTGCCCTGTGTTTGATCAATTTGCAGCGCTTGCTCCGCATCGTTAGTGGCCTGTGGCAATTGATTAAGCGCTAACTCCGACTCGGCAAGACTGCGTAGTGCATTGGCTTTATCGTTTGGATTTTTAGATTGCGTCAATCCACTGGTTGCCTTTGCTTTGGCGTTAGTGGCATCGCCTGCCGCCAAAAACCAATTGGCGCGCAGTGTCAGCAAAGCAGAGGAGGCCTCGCAAGCGCCTGCACACAAACGCTCTGCCGCAGAGAGTGAGCGATCGGCAGCCACATTATTTTGTTGTTGCAAGTAAAGCGCCGCGGCGCGTCCATTGGCCAATAATGCCGTGCCTGCGCTAATAACGCCAGCTTGTGCAGCAAGGGCGGTGACACCCTCAACTCGTTGCAAGGCTTCTTTCATGCGCCCCTCGTCCGAGTCAATGCGTGCAAGGCTTAGCTGTACAGCTGCTGCTGCATCTGTCATGGCAAGCGATTCGTAAACTTGTCCGGCCATTTGAAAATCTTTAGCTGCGCCAATCGCATCGCCTTTGGCGTAGGCATTACTGGCGCGGTGCTCTAGTCTTTCGGCTGCAGCAATGGCGGCGCTTTTTTCAACGGTTACTTTTTTTTGTGCGCAACCTGATGCAAATGCTGCCAATAAAAAAAGGGCCACATAAAGCCGAGTGGCTAGAAAGCGCTTCATTTTTTTGCCTCAAAGGCATCAAGCGGCAGAGGCTTGGCCGGTGCGTCACCCTTAACAAAATTAGAAATAGGCCACACTTTTTTAGCGCCATCAGTGATTTCGGCAACATCTTCCGTGGCAATACGCGTAGAGCGCAAGGTTGGTGGAATATCTTTAGCTGCGCCAGCCGTAATTTTTTTAACATCGTCCAAGGCCTGATTAACCTTGCTCGTCATTTGTGGCACATCTTTAGCGATAGTTGTGTCGAGTGTTTTAACAATGTCTTTAATTTGCGCCATGATGACGGCGCGGTCTGCATCAACACTACCAGCCATTCCTTGGGCGGTTTGTCCAATTTGTTTGAGTTGACCAGAGACCGCTTGTAAATTACCCAGCATCACATCAACAGAGCTGTGAATGGTCTTACGCATATCCGCAGCTTCACCAGTCAGTTTTTTGGTGTCATCCAAAATAGGCTCAATCTTGCCAAGCGCAGAACTTAGCTTTTCTACGCCGCTCTTTACAACAAGCATGATGTCTTCTACGTCCCCGCCAGTATGCAGCGGCACGGACGCATCTGCTAGAAGTGTGCCTTTTGGCTTTGTGCCAGGAACAAACTCGATGTACTTTGCGCCAATAGGCGTATCGCGGGTTAGTTTGACCTGAGCATCTGCGCCCAACAATGCAAGTTTGGCTGTTGTAACGCGCATACTGACATGCACGTTTAAATTTGGCTCTAGGGACATGCCATCCACTTCGCCAATTTTGAAGCCCTTAAGCTTAACCAATGTGCCCACTTGCACGCCTTGCGTGCCGTTATCCAGCACCAAAGACAAGTGCTCTGTCGGTGTAAACCAGCCTTGTCGCCAAGCCGATAAGCCCATTAAACCAACGGCTGAGATAACAGCCAAACCAATCCAAAAACGCCCCAGGCTTTTATGCGCTGGGGCGTTTTGGTGTGTGTGATGCGTATGGTCTAACACGTATTCAGTTTATTGGCTTCTAAAAGCGTCGTGGCAAGTTTTGCAGCTACCGCCAGCTCCGCCAAAAGCAGCCTTGATTGCATCTAGGCTATTAGTTTTTGCTGCTGTTTGAACTTTTACAAGCTCGGCTTGCATTTTTTCGCTGTGCTCTTTGAACTTGGCAGCATCTTTCCAGATTTCTGGTTTTGCGGTGTTTTTGATTGTTGCGCCTTCACCGCTTGGACCAAAACCAACCCATGGGAGTTTAGACATAAAGACGGCGGTATCAATATTTTCTTGTGCGACCTTTGCGTCATACGGCACACGTCCTGCCACCATAGCGCCAACAGCACCAAAATGACGAGCCATCACGGTCAGTGCGCTTTGGCGGTATTTAGCGGCATCATCAGGTTTAGCAAATTGTGCGTAAGACGCAGCAGAGAAGGTCGTTGCAACTACGGTTGCGGCAAGGACTAAAAACTTCTTCATGGTGAACACCTTTCAAGTTAATAAAAGCCGAATCATAGCGACATTTTGATAGACGCGCGCTCAGCATTTACCCCCTGTGCTGTCGCCATTCTGACATGGCCATACCCACGGATTTTTTCGGGCAAATTGGCAAGCCGTGTCACAGCACCGATGCTGTTTGCCGTCAATTTGGCAAGCGCCACATCCATATCCGCCTCGTACTCCGCCACCAATTGATTTGCCAGCAAACGCTCTTCGCTACGCCTAAACGGGTCAAGGAACGAGCCACGCAGGCCGCGAAGCTTCGCCATCACTTTAAACACGGGCATCACCCATGTGCCCAGCTCCGCTTTGATCGCGTTACCCGTCACAGGATCTTTTTTGGCAAATGGCCACACACCCAAATGGAAGTGGAGTTTGATGTCACCCTCAAACGTCTCTTTTAGCTGCGCGGCAAACTCAGGCGCAGCATAGAGGCGTGCCACTTCCCATTCGTCTTTAACGGCGAGCAATCTGAAGTATTGCGTGGCAATTGCCCGCAAGAGCTTGTCAGATGCGGCTTGCGAAGTACGAGCCCTTGCAAGCAAGAGCTGGTAACGCTTGGCAAGCAGCACCCCATTTCGTTTACCGCCATAGTCCAAAAGCAATTGCGTGCGGTGCGCAATCAGCTCATCTAATGTTTGCGTTTGGCGCGGCAACCACTGCACCACAGTCTCAGAGGTAGCAATGCTGTAAGCCTTACTGGCTAAGGCTTCCAAGGCAACACGCCCCGCATCATGTGCGGCTCTGCGCCCCCATTCAAACGCCGCTTTGCTTTGCGTCACTTGCACACCGTTGAGCTCAATCGCCTTGTGCAAACTTTGCAAACTCACAGGCACCCAGCCGCGTTGCCAAGCTGCGCCCAGCATCATCATGTTGGCGGCAATCGAGTCGCCCATGAGCTGAGTTGCCCAAGCTAGCGCGGGTGCTGAAAAGAAGTTTTCGCCACCCTTTTCACTTTCTATTTGACCTTGAATTTTCGCCAGCAGCCCCACTTCATCCGCATCCCATTCAGGGTTCTTGGCAAACTCCGCCGTCGGCACAAGATCAGTACAAATGGCAGCGCGGGTTTTGCCTGTGCGCAGCGTATTCATGCACTCCGCACCCGCGCTCACAATCAAATCGCA
>CANBRV010000237.1 GCA_947372005.1 Comamonadaceae bacterium
ATTGCCATGCGTAGCCTTGGTATTCCTGCGCGAGTGGTCACAGGTTACCAAGGCGCAGAGATCAATCCGATTGACGGCTTGCAAGTGGTGCGCAACAGCAATGCCCATGCGTGGGCCGAGTACTGGGGGCAACTGCCCGCTAGCCCAGAGTGGATGTGGCTTCGCGCGGATCCGACTGCCGTGATTGCACCTGCGCGCATCCAAAATGCAGAGAGCTTTAACCAAGCGCCGCAGCAGTTGACTAGCCAAGGTCGCGGCTTGTTGTCGTCGTCCTTGCTTGCGCCTGTGTTTAAAGGTTTTTGGCGAGCGCGGCAAAGTTGGGAAGCGACCAACCACGCGTGGGAGGCGTGGTTTGCGGGCTACAACCAAGCTGCGCAAATGAGTTGGCTCAAACGCTTGGGGATTGACGACCCCAGTTGGAAGGACTTGGTGCAATTATTAGACGCGGTGCTCTTGATGTTGCTTTTGATAGGCATGGCGATTTACGCTTGGCGCGGGTTAGGCAAGCAAGACCCGTGGTTGTCCCTTTTGCAGGCGATACGGGATAAGGCTGTGCGACAAGGTGTGTTTATTGCAGAGAACGCCACGCCTCGTGAAATGGCATCAAGGTACCCGCAGCACAAACAGTGGTTGATGGATTTGGAGTCAGCGCGTTATGCCTCGCCCATGGGGCAAAAAGCCGATATAGCTACACTTAAGCGGCAATTCAAAAAAATCTTTACAACTCAATCGTGACACGCTTTTTTACTTACCTTCTCTCTATGCTTTTTGCCGCAAGCCTGCTGCAAATGCCAGCAAACGCAGCCCCCAAAAAAGCTAAACGTGTAAAGCCTGCGACTAGCCATGTGGTGAGTTACGCCAAAAATGCAGAAGCCATGCAACTAGCCGATGCGATTGCAGAGCAGGAAAATCTGGATGTCAAATGGGTGCGTGCTCAAATGCGCGAGGCCAAATTTTTACCGCGCGTAGTCAAGCTGATGCAACCTGGACCTGTTGGCGGTAAAAAAAATTGGGCACTCTATCGCAGTCGATTTGTCACGCCCCTGCATGTGGATGCGGGTGTCGCTTTTTGGCAAGCCAATAAAGAAGCACTACAAAGAGCCGAGGTCGAATACGGCGTGCCGCCCAGCATCGTGCTCGGCATCTTGGGTGTCGAGACGATTTATGGGCGCAACACGGGCAGCTTTCGCGTGCTGGATGCGCTGGCTACGTTGTCGTTTGACTATCCAATTGAACACCCCAGACGCGAAGCCCGTGTCGCCTACTTTCGTGGCGAACTAGCGCAGCTACTGGTGCTCGCCAAGCAGATGAGCCGTGAACCCACAAGCTATAAGGGCAGCTACGCAGGGGCGATGGGTTGGCCGCAATTTATGCCCAGCTCGTGGCGCAAACATGCGGTCGATTTTGATGGCGACGGGAAGATTGATTTGTGGCAGTCACAAAGCGATATGGTGGGTTCTATCGCTAATTACTTCAAGGCCTACGGTTACAAGCCTAATGTTACAAGCCGTGCTGGTTTGACCTTTCAGCAGGCGATGGTTGAATTAGAGAACGGAGAGGATGCCGTTACGCAATATCCCGTGGATGACAATTTTTTTGTGATCACCAAATACAACAATAGCTACTACTATGCGGCAGCGGTGTTAGATCTAGGCACTGCGATTGAGGCACAGATGAAAGACGTCAATGCAAAAAATTAAAGCAGTTATTTTTGATTGCGATGGCACACTGGTGGACAGTGAAACCTTGGGTGGGCGTGCCATGTACGAGACCGCTGTGCGTCACGGCTGCACCTTAGATGAGTCGACTTTGGTGCATGCATGCCTTGGCAGCAATATGGCTAAAAGCATTGAGTTGATTAACGCGCACAGTCCCGCGCCAATGCCCGAATCTTTTGCGCCCGAGGTGCGGGCTTTGATGGCAGAGAAATTTAAGTTTGAGTTGACGGAAGTCTCGGGTGCTAAAGCCTTATTGACGGAGCTGCAAAATCGCGGTATTCCGTTTGCCATGGCAACCAATGGCCCCCGTGCGAAGGCTGAGCTCACTTTGGGATTGACAGGTTTGCTGCCATTTTTTCAGAATCCCGATAGTTTGTTTAGTGCATACGAGCACGATACGTTTAAACCTGAGCCCAAACTGTTTTTATTGGCGGCTGAATTTTTGAATGTTGCCCCTGAAAATTGTGCGGCTGTTGAGGATAGTTGGAGCGGCCTTATGGCAGGCTTGGCAGCAAATATGCAGACTTTTTCAATGGTGAAAGTGAATGCACTTGCGAAGCCGCTGAATGCTGAGCCTATCGAATTGACTTTGCTAGCTGATTTGCTTAAATATTTATGACAGATGTTGCGCAAAGCGTTGTCATTGTTGGCGCAGGTCCTGCGGGCTTGATGGCTGCTGAAGTCTTATCCAGCAAGGGTTTACAAGTTGATTTGTATGACGCGATGCCTTCCGTGGGGCGTAAATTTTTGCTGGCAGGTAAGGGCGGCTTGAATCTAACGCATAGCGAATCTGCGGATCAATTTGTCGCTCGTTACGGTGCACGGCAAGCACAGGTGGAGCCGATGCTGGCATCGTTTGGTGCGGACGAGATACGTGCATGGGCATTAGCGCTTGGCGTTGAAACTTTCATTGGAACATCAGGTCGCGTCTTTCCTAAAGACATGAAGGCTGCTCCGCTACTGCGCGCGTGGTTGCATCGCTTGCGCTATCCCACTAGCGGCGTGCCTGTGCGTTTTCATATGCGGCATAAATTTGTGGGTTTTGGAACGGGCTTGAACGATGCGAACGAATTGATATTTGATGCCCCGCAGGGCACAGTTAATCTGGCTTGCGGCAGTGTCATTTTGGCTTTAGGCGGTGCCAGTTGGAAGCGTTTGGGCTCGGATGGTGCTTGGGCTGATTTACTCAAAACACGCGGTGTCGATGTCGCACCGCTTGTGCCATCGAACTGTGGATTTGATGTGGCACTGCCTTGGAGCGAGCATTTCAAAAACCGATTTGCGGGACAGCCTTTGAAGACGGTTGCAATCTCTGGCTCGAATTTTGAAAGGCGCAAAGGCGAGTTCGTCATCACTGAGACGGGCGTGGAGGGCAGTTTGATTTATGCTGCCTCTAGCTATTTGCGGGATGAGATTGCGGTCAATGGGAGTGTCACATTCCCTCTCGATTTGTTGCCCGATTTTTCGTTAGAACGTGTGCTTCGCGAGATCAATCATCCACGCGGCTCGAAATCGCTGTCGAGTCATTTAAAAAGCCGCCTAGGGTTGGATGGCGTGAAGATGGGACTTTTGTACGAGCTATTGCCCAAAGATCAGATGAATAATGCTGCTCAGCTGGCAATAGCCTGCAAAGACCTGCCGATAAGGCTTGCAGCCACAAGGCCCATTGACGAAGCGATTAGTACCGCAGGCGGCGTGCGTTTTGAATCTATGACGACAGGGCTGATGCTGAGGCAGATGCAAGGTGTGTTTTGTGCAGGCGAAATGCTGGACTGGGAAGCGCCAACGGGTGGCTATTTACTGACGGCGTGTTTAGCAAGTGGCAAGCGAGCAGCCGAAGGCGTTTTGGCGCACTTGAAAAAATAGACAAACCCCTCATTTGAGTTGCATACTGTTCCAAGGAGCTT
>CANBRV010000238.1 GCA_947372005.1 Comamonadaceae bacterium
TTGCCAATAAATTTTGCAGCTTCACGTCAATGCTCACATAAAACACCCCAATGATGAGCGGAATGGCCACCATACGAGCCCAAGTGAGCAAAGTAGGAATAGTAAAAAATTTAGAACGCATAGTGGATCTTATGGTTGAAGGGAGTGCAGTTGAAACTTCAACGCGTCATTAAACAGAAACGTCTCATTAAACACCCAAGGCTTTGGCAGATGCACAACAGAACCAAACGGCGCCGCTTTATGAATGGCCGTCATAGCTAGTTGCACAGTCTCCGGATAAAAATGCGGCGTCCGCGCCGCTTCTAGCGCTCGAATAGAGCCATCAGGATTCAAGCTGATTTCAATAACGGGGATAGATGCCAATGGATCGGGCAACGCACCCGAAAAAGTTACGCCACCGTTAGCTTGCATGATTCTTTTGGCTACCTGCACACGATAAGCCAGCATGTCGGGGGCATTAGCACTCGAATTGCTGCTAGGCGGCAATGTCATTGTGCCTGTTGAGGTCGGATAGGTATTGCGCGTTGGAAATAATGCTCCTAGCTGAGACAAATCAATCGATCCGCAAGCCGCAACGGCTAAAGTGATTGCAATAACGATAAGACGGTTAACGAACTGCACGATAAATTTCCTCTGCTAATAATTTTGAAATGCCATCCACTTTTGCAATATCCTCTACGGAAGCACTCGTAATTCCTTTTACCGAACCAAAATGCGACAAGAGCGCGGCTCGGCGCTTGGCACCAATGCCAGCAATCTCCTCAAGCTTACCCCCTGAGACGCGTACCTTATCACGAGCGGCACGCATGCCCGTAATAGCAAAGCGATGCGCCTCGTCACGAATTTGCGCCACCAGCATCAACGCAGCCGAATCGGGAGGCAGCGTAATCTTCTCTCGACCGTCAGCAAAAACCAATTCTTCTAGCCCAACTTTGCGTCCCTCACCTTTCTCCACGCCTACAATTTTTGACAGGTCCAGTCCCAATCCAACAAAAACTTCACTTGCCATGCTGACCTGCCCTTTGCCGCCATCCACCAAAACCACATCAGGCAATAGCGCTGCAGTACCTTCTTTAGCTGCATAGCGACGCGCAAGCACTTGCCGCATCGCCGCAAAATCATCGCCTGGCGTGATGCCATTAATCTTAAATCTGCGGTACTGACTGCTTTGCATTTTGTGGTCAGTAAACACCACGCAAGATGCCTGCGTAGCCTCACCCGACATGTGCGAAATATCAAAACACTCAATGCGTAGGCTAGAAAGTTCGCGCCCCTGCTCTTCCAAATTCAAATCCAAAACATCAACCAATGCACGCGTTCTGGCTTGTTGCGAGCCCTCTTCAGCCAGTAACCTCGCCAACGCAATATCCGCGTTCTTTTGCGCCATTTCCAGCCACACACGGCGGTGCTCGCGCGGCGACTGCACAGCGCGTACTCCGTGGCCCGATTGCGAGGCGAGTGCCTCCAGAAGCCCCATGGGTATTGACTCCGCGCAGATAATGACCTGCGGAACCGCCAATCCATCGTAGTGTTGAGCGATAAATGATTGAACCAGTAACGCTTCCGATGAAATAGCCTGCTCATCATCGTCAGCATCTTCTGCACCGTCCACAGTGCCAGCGACGTTCGCAAAATCGGCCGCCTCGCTCACATGCGCTGGAAAGTACGCGCGATCACCCAAGTGCCGCCCGCCGCGTACCATGGCAAGGTTCACGCAGGCGCGGCCGCCGTGAACTTTCACCGCAATCACATCCACATCTCGCTCCGCCTCGCCTGCCGCGCCATTGCTGGAATTGGCCTCCACCGATTGCGACTGAAGCACGCCTGTGAGTGCGCTAATTTTGTTGCGTGCTTCTGCCGCCTGCTCAAACTCTAATTTGTCTGAATGCGCCAGCATCTCTTGCTGCAAACCTTGCAAGAGTGTGTTCGTGTCGCCATTTAAAAAATCAGCCGCTTGCGCAAGGTCTTTGGCGTAATCAGCTGGCGAGATCAAACCCACGCACGGCGCAGTGCAGCGCTTGATTTGATGCAGCAAGCAAGGACGTGTGCGATTCTTAAACACGGTGTCTTCGCAAGTACGAAGCTTGAACACTTTTTGCAAATGCGTAATCGTCTCGCGCACCGCCCACGTGTTGGGGTACGGGCCAAAGTATTGATGCTTTTTGTCAATCGTGCCGCGGTAATAAACCACGCGACCAAACTCATGATTGGTGATTTTTAAATACGGATAACTCTTGTCGTCGCGAAACAAGATGTTGTACTTAGGGTGCAGCGTTTTGATGAGATTGTTTTCAAGCAACAACGCCTCAGCTTCGGTGCGCACCACGGTCGTTTGCATGCGGGCAATCTTGCTAACCATATGCCCAATGCGCGAGCCACCGTGGTCTTTTTGAAAATACGTGGTGACACGTTTCTTGAGGTTTTTTGCCTTACCGACATAGAGCAAGACATCGCTCTCATCAAAGTAGCGATACACCCCCGGCAACGCAGGCAAGGCCGCCACGTCGCTGAGCAATTGCTCAGAAAATATATTCGTGGACTTGGTGGATTCAGTCATACGACAATTGTCCGCTATGACAAACTTACGAACGAGAACGGTGGACATTTTTTGCAAAGTCATCGACAACTACGGCGATATCGGCGTGTGCTGGCGACTGTGCAAGCAGCTCGCAGCACGGGTAGAGGCTGTGCGCCTCATCGTGGACGACGCAAGCGCTTTAACATGGATGGCACCTGCCTTCGTTCGGACTACGCCTATCGAAGTCATTACATGGCAAGATGCCTCGAAAATTGAAACACCTGCCGATGTGGTCATCGAATCTTTTGGCTGCGAGTTACCTAAATCTTATGTTGCAAAAATGGCTCGCCAAGCCACACTAGGTAAGGCTTCCTACTGGGTCAATTTAGAGTACTTGACAGCAGAACGCTATGCCGAAGAATGCCACCTGCTGCCTTCCCCCATACTGCAAGGTGCGGGAAAAGGGCTCACGAAAGCGTTCTTTTATCCAGGCTTTACGCACCAAACTGGGGGTTTGTTACGCGAATCTGATTTGTTTGATAGGCAATCCGCATTTAATAAAGTGCAGTGGCTCAAAGCGCAAAATATTCAATGGAATAACGAACGTATCGTGTCCTTGTTTTGTTACGAGCCAGAGGCACTTCCAGCACTACTTGCAGAGCTACAAAACAGCAATCAATCAACGCTGCTTCTCGTCACCGCGGGTCGTGCTACGCAAGCGATGAATGCCCTACAAGCCTCATCTAATAAGGCTTTGCGAATTCATTACTTACCCAATCTCACGCAAAATGATTATGACCACTTGCTCTGGGCAAGCGATTTCAATTTCGTGCGTGGCGAGGACTCGTTAGTGCGAGCCATCTGGGCGGGCAAACCGTTTATATGGCACATTTATCCGCAAGACGACGACGCGCATCATGCAAAGCTAGAGGCATTTTTGGATGCGTATCTGGAGCATGCAGACGTAGCAATGGCGACGCACATTCGTGCAGCGCATCGCACATGGAATGACATGGATGATTTGCAAAATCGGCCTGTAGGCCATATCCTGCTTGGCCT
>CANBRV010000239.1 GCA_947372005.1 Comamonadaceae bacterium
GAAAAATTAAGTCGCGCTTGTGCTCGTTGCTCGGGGGAGAGACGAGCCCAATCAGTCATGCGGGTATGCAGCTTGGTTTGATCGTCGCTGCTTAGTTTGTTATAGTTTTTAGAGATTTCTAGCCATTTACGCTTTTGAATCTCACTCATTTTGAGCCACTCGGCTTGCAAGGGCGCCAATGCGCTTTGTTGCTCTGGCTTCAGCTCACTCCAAAGCGGCTTGGTTATTTTGGACGGCTTGACTGCTTTTGGTTGTGTTTTATAGGGGGCAGAAGCTACCGCAGCAGGAATGTTGGCATTTGTTTGCGCAAATGAAACGTGAGCGTAGCACATGATGCCTATCGCTATGCAGGAAAAGAATCGAGCTGACAGCGCCATCAATTAGCGCTCCGTTTGCAATTTCAGAAATTGTCCAAAGCCTTGATCGGCATAAGCAGAAGGGGGCAAATCATCAGTCAAGATGGCAGCATCTACATCGGCAATTTCTTTAGCGCGGTAATCGTTTTGCAATTGAGTAATAGCAATTAAGCCAACCACTAGCGCAACTAAGGGGACAATCACCCCCAGCTTATTAAATAGGTTGAAGTTGCCGCCGCCCAAGGCAAATGAGGAGTTAGCCTGCGGAGCAAGGCTCCATGCTGTGTTGGCCTGCGTTACTTTTTGTGCACCGAGGGCTCGTTCACGTGCAAAACGTAGTCGTTCAGCAATATCAGGCGCTGTCGCTTGGGTGCTTGCATCTAAACGCTGGATCAAGCTTCTAGCGAATTGGTCTTCTGTAATAAATCTGGTTGCGTTTGTCATAGCTTGATTCCTTTCTCTTTAAGCGATTTACCTAAAGCTTGGCACGCGCGTGAGCAATGAGTTTTGACACTGCCCTCGGTACATCCCATAGCCGCAGCAGTTTCTGCTACGTCCATCTCCTCCCAATAACGTAAAAGGAAGGCTTCTCGTTGACGCGCTGGGAGACTTTCGATTTCTTTTTCTAATATTTTTAAGGTTTCTTTGCGATCAAGCGTGGTTTCTGCGCTTTCATTTTGCTCAGAAGTATCCAAAACTTCTAAAGTTTCCAAAATATCTGACTCTTCGTCGGCTAATCCAGAACCAAAATCACTAAAGTTACTAAAAACGGCACGATCTTTCTTTTGTGCTCGAAACCAATCTAAGGTGGTATTTGACAAAATCCGCGCGAACAGGAGCGGCAACTCCTCTACTGGCTTGTCACCATAGTGGATGGACAGCTTCATCATGCTGTCTTGCACGATATCCAGTGCCGATTCCTCATTTCGAACGTGATACAGGCTGCGTTTAAACGCCCGTCTTTCGGCTTCTTTGAGGAAGTTAGAGAGTTCTAAAGGTGTTGCCAAAAGTAAGATCTACGGTGATAAAAAAGGTATATGCGATAATCGAAGGCTATCAAACGAATCCTGATCCGATCATCTTATCTTGATGACCTATGTTTTGGATTCTAAGTCGCCAAGTTACTTCACAAGAGTGTACGACGCGGCACCCAAGGTTTTTCAACTGAAATTCACGAAAGGTTGTTCATGGCAACAAATTCACCACCTAAAAATTTAGCACTTGCAAGCCACATTGGCGAAGAGCTTATGGGCTCTGACATCTTAGTCAAAGCTCTCATTGAAGAAAACGTCAAACATATCTGGGGCTACCCAGGCGGCGCAGTTCTCTACATTTATGACGCGTTTTACCGTCAAGACAAAATTCAGCACGTTTTAGTACGTCACGAGCAAGCTGCCGTGCATGCCGCTGATGGCTATGCACGCGCCACAGGCGAAGTTGGCGTTGCGCTCGTTACATCAGGTCCTGGCGTGACTAATGCCATCACAGGTATCGCTACTGCCTACATGGACAGCATCCCGATGGTCATCATCACCGGTAATGTACCGACGCATGCTATTGGTTTAGATGCCTTTCAAGAATGCGATACCGTTGGCATTACGCGTCCCATCGTGAAGCACAACTTCCTCGTTAAAGATCCGCGTGATTTAGAACTTACGATTAAAAAAGCTTTTCATATTGCTCGCACAGGTCGCCCTGGCCCAGTTGTGATTGATATTCCTAAAGACGTATCGTTTAAAAAAGCGACTTACCACGGCTACAAAGAAGCTGTCGATATGCGCTCGTATCAACCCGTACTTAAAGGGCATGCGGGGCAAATCAAAAAAGCGATGCAATTGCTTTTAGGCGCAAAGCGTCCGTACATCTATTCGGGCGGCGGCGCGATTTTGAGTAATGCCACGGGCGAACTGCGTCATTTGGTGGAAATGCTCGGCTACCCCTGCACCAATACTCTGATGGGCTTAGGTGCGATTGACGCCAACAACCCTAAGTTTTTGGGCATGCTCGGGATGCATGGCACGGTGGAAGCCAATAACGCCATGCAAAACTGCGATGTGCTGATTGCTATTGGCGCACGTTTTGATGACCGCGTGATTGGTAACCCCAAGCACTTTGCGCAGAATGAACGCAAGATCATTCACATCGACATCGATCCTTCCAGTATCTCCAAGCGCGTGAAGGTAGATGTGCCCATCGTGGGCGATGTCAAAGATGTGCTGATTGAGCTCATGGGCATGATTAAAGAGTCAGGTCTCAAACCTGACGCCGCAGCGCTGGCCGATTGGTGGAAAACGATCGAAGGCTGGCGTAGCCGTAATTGCATGAAGTACGACAGCGAGAACACGCTCGTCATCAAACCGCAAAAAGTGATTGAAACGCTTTGGAATATGACCAAAGACGACGATGTGTACATCACATCTGATGTGGGTCAACACCAGATGTGGGCAGCGCAGTACTACAAGTTCAAAGATCCACGTCGCTGGATTAACTCGGGCGGCCTTGGCACGATGGGTGTTGGTATTCCGTATGCCATGGGTATCAAGCTGGCTAAGCCTGATAGCGAAGTGTTTTGCGTGACAGGTGAGGGCTCGGTACAAATGTGCATTCAAGAACTCTCGACTTGCTTGCAATACAAAACACCGATCAAAATTGTGGCGCTGAACAACCGCTATCTCGGCATGGTTCGTCAGTGGCAAGAGATTGAATACTCGGGCCGCTACTCCAGCAGCTACATGGATGCATTGCCTGATTTCGTCAAGCTGGCTGAGGCTTACGGGCACGTGGGCATTCGGGTTGAGCGTCCCGAAGATGTAGAGCCCGCGCTACGCGAGGCTCGTCGTTTGAAAGATCGAACTGTGTTTTTAGATATCCAAACCGATCAAACCGAAAACGTATTCCCCATGGTGCAAGCCGGCAAGGGCATCACTGAGATGCTGTTAAGTGCCAATCTTGGCTCGGAGGATCTGTAATGAGAAAACATATCATTGCCGTTTTATTGGAAAACGAAGCGGGCGCATTGTCGCGCGTGGTTGGTTTGTTTTCAGCGCGTGCTTACAACATCGAAAGCCTGACGGTTGCTCCTACAGAAGATCCAACGCTCTCGCGCATGACGATTCAAACTTCGGGTTCGGACGAAGTGATTGAAACGCTTTGGAATATGACCAAAGACGACGATGTGTACATCACATCTGATGTGGGTCAACACCAGATGTG
>CANBRV010000240.1 GCA_947372005.1 Comamonadaceae bacterium
GCTGTACAAGGTCGCAGTCATGCGGATTCGATACAAACTACGCTGGCATTAGCCGAGAAGGCTGAAAGATGGGGCTATCACCGTTTTTGGGTGAGCGAACATCACAGCCACCCGACCATCGTCGGCTCTGCGCCCGAGGTGCTAATGGCGGCCATTGCTGCACGCACCACACGCATCCGCATTGGCAGCGCAGGCGTGATGCTGCCACACTACGCCTCGCTCAAAGTCGCCGAGCAATTCCGCGTGCTGGATGCCCTAGCGCCAGGTCGCATCGACCTTGGCGTAGGACGCGCACCTGGCAGCGACCAGCGCACCTCGCGCTTGCTCAATCCCGATCCACGGTCTAGCGATAACTTCCCGCGCCAAGTGCAGGAACTCATGATTTGGACTGGCCCGCAGGCCATACCAGATAAGGCTTCCAGCAGTACCGATTCTGCCCAGTACCCCACTGCATACGGCGTGCAAGCCTTTCCGTCTAGCACGACCGCGCCCACGATTTGGATGCTCGGTAGCTCAGACTATGGCGCACAACTCGCCGCCGAACTCGGCCTGCCCTACGCCTTTGCGTACTTCATTACCGATGGACAAGGCACGGAGCAGGCGCTCGATATTTATCGCCAAAACTACAAGCCCAGCGAAGCACATCCAAAACCTAAAGCGCTACTGTGCGTTTGGGCGCTGGCCGCCGATACTGAAGCGGAAGCATGGCGGCTATTCCAAAGCCGGGCACGGGCGCGTATGGACAGAAACTTGGGGCGCAATACGGCGCTCTCGTCGCCCGAAGATTCGGTGCGCGAATGGACGCCAAGCGAAGCGCGAGCACTAGAAGCACTACGTGCAGGCGCATTTGTGGGTACGGGTGAGCAAGTCGTGAGCAAGCTGCAAGCACTGGCTGACAAGCACGGCATTGACGAGATTGCCGTCATCACGTGGACGCATGACCCAGCGGCTCAAGCTCGGTCGTATGAGCTCTTGGCACGCGCCTTATAAAATGCGCGTTCATGTAAAGCTTCTTCAAGCTTGCTAACAATACCCCTATGACCACCACGACCACCCTTCTTGCCGACTACACGGCTCCCGCTTTTTGGATTGACAGTGTTGACCTCACGATTGATCTTGACCCCACCAAAACCCGCGTGCTCAGCAAAATGCGTGTGCGTCGTAACCCGGACGTCACTGCAGAAGCGCTCAAGCTAGATGGCAAAGAACTTAACCTTGCCCGCGTGCTGGTTGCTGGACAAGGGACGAGTTTCAAGATGGAGACCATGCCCAACGGTGACGAAAAGCTGGTTTTAGAAAAGCTGCCAGAAGGCTTTGAGCCGTTCGATTTAGAAATTTTTACGACTTGCAACCCGACCAAAAATACGTCGATGTCGGGACTCTATGTGAGCAATGAGTCGTTCTTTACCCAGTGCGAGGCCGAGGGCTTTCGGCGCATCACTTACTTCTTAGACCGTCCTGATGTGATGGCGAGCTACACCGTGACGCTTCGTGCTGACAAAGCTACGTATCCTGTGCTCTTATCCAACGGAAACCTTGTGGAACAAGGGCTGCTAGAGGGCTCGGGAAATGAAGGACGCCACTTCGCCAAGTGGGTTGACCCACACAAAAAGCCTTGCTATTTGTTTGCGCTGGTCGCGGGATTGTTGGTTTGCCACGAGCAAAAAGTCAAAGCCAAATCGGGCAGCGAGCACTTACTGCAAGTCTATGTTCGCCCTGGCGATTTGGACAAAACCGAGCACGCCATGAAGTCACTAATGGCCTCCATTGCGTGGGACGAATCGCGCTTTGGCCTAAGCTTAGATTTAGAGCGCTTCATGATCGTCGCGGTGGGCGACTTCAACATGGGTGCAATGGAGAACAAGGGTCTCAACATCTTTAACACCAAGTACGTGCTCGCCACGCAAAGCACGGCAACGGACGGCGACTTCGCAGGCATTGAGAGCGTGGTTGCGCACGAGTATTTCCATAACTGGACGGGCAACCGCATCACCTGCCGCGATTGGTTTCAGCTCTCGCTCAAAGAAGGCCTCACGGTCTTCCGCGATCAAGAGTTCAGCATGGACATGAGTGGCAGCGATACAGCCGCCGCCGTACAGCGCATCGAGGATGTGCGCAATCTGCGCACCGTGCAGTTTGGCGAAGACGCAGGCCCAATGAGCCACGCCGTGCGCCCTGCTGAGTACTCGGAAATCAACAACTTTTATACGCCCACGGTTTACGAAAAAGGCGCTGAAGTCGTGCGCATGATGCAAACCTTGGTTGGCAAGGATGGCTTTAAAGCAGGCATGGCGCTCTACTTCAAGCGCCATGACGGCCAAGCGGTGACATGCGATGATTTTGCGCAGGCTATCGCGGATGCCAATCCTGCATCGGCACTCGCACAGCATTTAGCACAGTTCAAGCATTGGTACAGCCAAGCCGGTACGCCGCGTGTGGCTGTGACTGCCAACTACGACGCTGCCGCACAGGTTTATGTGCTCACACTCACGCAAAAATTACGTGATAGTCAAGCGCCATTTGTGATTCCGTTCGGGCTGGGTCTACTGAACGCTGAGGGTCAAGCGATCTCGGCCACACATCTGCACGTGATGACACAAATGAGCGAGTCGATTCGCGTGGATGGTGTTATAGCCCAGCCCGTGCCGTCGCTGCTACGTGGATTTACGGCTCCGATCATTGTGGATTACGAGTACACGGACGCGGAACTGCTCACGCTGATGGCGCACGACACGGATTCGTTCAATCGCTGGGAAGCCTCGCAGCGATTGATGTTGCGTCAAATCATTGCTTGCGTACAAGATAGCGCGCGAACGCCTGCCCTAGAGTCCGCAACCGTTGCCGCACTCAAAGCCACCCTTGTAGAAGCCGATCTGGATGCTGCGTTCAAGGCACTCGTGCTATCCGTGCCAAGTGAAGGCGTGATTGCTGAGCAAATGCTAGAAGTTGACCCGCTGCGGATCCACGCAGTGCGTGAAGCTGTGCGCGCACAACTGGCGACGGCATTGCAAGCAGAGTGGCAATTGGCATTCGACACCCATCAAACAGCAGGCAGCTACTCACCCGATTTTGCGTCCAGTAGCAAGCGCGGACTGGCCAATATGGCGCTCGGATATTTATGCCTTGCAGCAAAGCTAGCAAGCAATTCAGTACTGCTACAAGCCACGGCTGGAAAGGCTTACCAGCGGTTTAAAGATGCCAGCAACATGACCGATCGCATGGGTGCGCTCGTCGCGCTCGTCTCCACAAAGCATCCGCTGGCTGCCGAGGCTTTGTCGCGTTTTCATGCACTATTTGCCAGCGACGATTTAGTGATCGATAAGTGGTTTACGCTTCAAGCGGGTAACACCGACACGGATGGCGACATCTTGCCGCTGGTTAAAACATTGATGAAGCACCCTGACTTCAAGGCTAGCAACCCGAATCGTTTTCGCTCCCTCGTCTTTAGCTATTGCTCAGCCAACCCTGCGGCATTCCACCGCTTGGACGCGGCGGGCTACGTGTTTTGGGGTGAGCAAGTACTTGCGCTTGACGCATCCAATCCGCAAGT
>CANBRV010000241.1 GCA_947372005.1 Comamonadaceae bacterium
GCTTTAGCCGCCTTAGCCGCATCCACTTGCGCGCGTACCTTGGCCATAAACATCTCGGTGTTTTCTTTGCGGTCAGCGTTCATCTTGGCGAAGGCTGGACGTTCGGCTAGGTGTTTCAGGTAGTCCTTGTACGGCGTGGCCTTCGCGAGCAGGTCTTCGCCATAAATGATTTTGGTGGTCATGCCCACCAGCGGCAAATGCACAGCGGCTGCGCAGTCGGCTAGCGTAAACGTATCGCCTGCCACAAACGGTGAGAATTTCGCGATTTTTGTGAAGCTGGCAATACCCTGATCGAGCAGTTTGCGCTGGCGCTCTTTCACGCTATCGCTCACCTTGCCGCCCCACAGCGCCTCTAGATGCAGCACGCGGGCGACCAGCTCTAGGTGCAAATCCATATGAACGATGAGCTCGCGCACTTTGCCTGCCGCAAAGGCGTCTTTAGGCAAGAGCGGATGCTCAGGGTACGCCTGCTCGATGTATTCGGCACAAGCAATGGATTCGGAAATTGAGCCTTGCGGCGTATCTAAAAACGGCACTTTGCCCATGGGTGAACGCTCGATGAGTTTGGGATTCGTGCTACCCGTCCACACCAATTCTTCCTCAAATGCGACGCCCTTCTCTAACAATTGCAATTTGATTTTGTTGTAGTAGTTGCTGGCAGAAAAACCGCAGAGTTTGAGCGTCATAGTGCATCCTGTTGAGAGCGAAAGTAGGTATAAATACGAGCACTCATCGTAGCAACACATCTGATAATCACTACCTAGGATAAACACCATATGACACTCACATTCAAAACCGTTGGCTTGGTCGGCACGGGCGCCATGGGGCGCGGCATCGCGCAGATTGCCGCGCAAGCAGGCTCGATTGTCAAACTATTTGATACGCAGCCAGAAGCCATCAGCAAAGCCATTGCCGCGCTGGGTCAACAATGGGACAAGCTGGTGGAAAAAGGCAGATTGACCGCTGAGCAGGCCGCCGCGCAAAAATCGCGCCTTGTGGCAGCCCAATCCCAGCAAGGCTTAGCGGACTGCGACTTCATCATCGAAGCCATCGTGGAGCGCTTAGACGTGAAGCGCAGTTTGTTTGCTGATTTAGAAAAAATCGTGCGTGCGGATTGCGTACTCGCCACCAACACCTCGTCGCTATCCGTGACAGCCATTGCTGCCGGGATGCAGCACCCTGAGCGCTTTGCGGGTTATCACTTTTTTAATCCCGTGCCTTTGATGAAGGTCGTGGAAGTAATTTCTGGCCTCAAAACATCGCAAGGCGTTTGCGACCAGCTCACCGCCTTTGCCAAGCAAATGGGGCATACGCCTGTGACTGCACAAGACACGCCTGGTTTTATCGTCAACCACGCTGGGCGCGGCTATGGCACCGAAGCGCTGCGCATCGTGCAAGAGAGCGTCACAGATTTCGTGACGATTGATCGCATCCTGCGCGATCAAGTCGGCTTCAAACTCGGGCCTTTTGAATTAATGGATTTAACCGCACTCGATGTCTCGCATCCTGTGATGGAGTCGGTCTATCGCCAATATTTTGACGAGCCGCGTTACCGTCCCAGCGTCATCACGGCGCAGCGGTTGGCAGGAGGCGTGGTGGGTAAAAAAGTGGGGGCTGGCTTTTACGATTACGAGGGCGGCGTGGCTGTCATTACGCCAGAAATCCCAGTCCCTGTGGTCTCCGCAATGCCTCCCGTATGGGTCAGCACCCGTGCGGCTCGCAGAAGCGAGCTGTTGCAATTACTCAAAGACCTTGGCGCAAAAATTGAAACAGGGCAGTCGCCCTCCATGGAAGCGCTCACCATCGTCGCGCCATTGGGCTTCGATGTGACCACGGTTGCCGTGGTCGAGCGGCTCGATCCTGCCCGCACCGTGGGCATCGACATGCTAATTGACGACAAAGAGACCAAGCGCCGCGTCCTGGCAACCAACCCCATGACTCGCCCCGATATGCGGGACGCCGCGCATGCGCTATTTGCAAGCGACGGCAAAGCGGTGAGCGTGATCCGCGACAGCGCAGGCTTTGTGACGCAACGTGTGGTCGCCACCATCATCAATATCGCTACCGACATGTGCCAGCAAAGCGTGTGCTCGCCGCAAGATTTGGAATTAGCCGTGACGTTAGGCCTCGGCTATCCACGGGGTCCGCTTGCCATGGGCAACCACTATGGCCCCACCAACGTGCTAGAAGTCCTCTTCAACATGCAAACGGTGTATGGCGACCCACGCTATCGCCCAAGCCCTTGGTTGCGCCGCCGTGGTGCGCTAGGCCTCAGTTTGCTGCAAGGGGAATGAGTTGACCGCACAACTAAAAACATCGACTGATGGACAAACACTTATCCTGACGATTAGCAATCCGGAGATGCGCAATGCTCTTGGCCCCGAGATGTATGCGGCGGGGATAGAAGCTTTAAACGCCGCTGAAAACAATCCAGACGTTCGCTCAGTCATCATTACAGGCGACGGTGCTAATTTTTGTGCGGGAGGCAATTTGAATCGCTTGCTCGCCAACAGACAGCAACCACCCGAAGTACAAAGTCGAAGCATTGAGGGTTTGCATGGTTTTATCGAATGCATTCGCACCTATCCCAAACCTGTAATTGCAGCGGTCGAAGGCGCGGCAGCGGGCGCAGGCTTTTCGCTGGCTCTTGCTTGCGATTTATTGGTGGCGGCACGTAACAGCATTTTCGTCATGTCGTACAGCACGGTTGGGCTCTCACCTGACGGCGGTGGCAGTTGGCAGCTAACGCAAAAACTGCCCGCCAATTTGGCGATGGAATGGATGCTGACGGCAGAGCGCCAAACGGCAGATCGACTCCATCAACTGGGACTTATCAATAGGCTCTCCGATGCGGGCGATGCCCTGCAGGCCTCACTGGCATTGACCTCCAGCTTAAATGCTCGCGCACCAAACGTGATGGCCAGCATCAAAGAGTTGACCCAATCGGCACAAACAAGCAATTTACATACGCAATTGGACGCTGAGCGCGTACACTTCGTCAAAAATCTGCATCACGCTAATGCCCAAGAGGGAATTGAAGCATTTTTGGGTAAGCGCCCACCTAGTTACAAAGATTGATCCACCCCCCATGCGCCGCGAAATTTTAGACTTTGACGAAGACACTCAAGAGCCGATCATCACTCCCGAGGAGCGTTTGGCGATCAACGGTGGGCGCTGGTTTTCTTCGCTATCACCCGCGCTCAAGCACGATATCTTGCGCTGTATTTACGTGAAACGGTTTCACGATGGCGATTTGATTTCAGCACGTGGCGAACCACCAACCGAATGGATTGCTTGCGCGAAAGGTGCTGTCCGCGTGAGCTCCACGTCTCTCACAGGTAAGCAAATTATTTTTGCCTACTTAGAGCCCGGCATTTGGTTTGGCGATGTATCCATTTTTGATGGCGATAAACGCACACATGATGTGTATGCTCATGGCAACACGACCATTGTTTGCGTCAGCCGCGCAGATTTTCAAAAAATCTTGTCCGAGCACGT
>CANBRV010000242.1 GCA_947372005.1 Comamonadaceae bacterium
CTAGCGCTAGGAGCGCCCTACTTTGGACAACTGAAAATCCAGACATAAATAGAACTCCTTGTTTTGGTGCAGCCAGATAAGACAAATACGAATTAAGCTGTATCAATATACAGCATTTTTGATTGAATGCAAGAAATATTTCTGGCACACATTTTGCTTATAGCACTACGTCACTAAACTTATAAAGGAATTATTATGTTTTTCAAATTAGCGTCACTCGGAGTTGTGGCTTTGTTGGCCTCAAATATGGCGGCAGCGCAAACACCAGCGCCCAAAGCACCGGAACCAAATTACACGATCTCTTACAACTTAGGGGTCACAAGCGACTATCGCTATCGCGGAATGTCGCAGTCCCGTTTAAAGCCGGCGTTGCAGGGCGGGATTGATTACGCCAATAAGAATGGCTTTTACTTGGGTACTTGGGCGTCGACGATTAAGTGGATTAAGGATACGGGTCAAGCTCAGACTCCGGTCGTGGATGCCGGATCGAGCTCTTTGGAAGTCGATGTATATGGCGGTTATAAGTTTGAGGCAGCTAAAGATCTAACGCTCGATTTTGGTGCGCTTCAATATTGGTACCCAGGTAACAAGCTGGCAAGTGTCACCGGATCTTCAAACGCAAACACGCTTGAATTCTATGGCGCAGCTACTTATGGCGTATTAACAGCCAAGTATTCGCGTTCGCAAGGTAATTTGTTTGGCGCTGGCTTGGTGACGGGTACAACTAGCTCAAAGGGCAGCGGTTATGTTGATCTTTCAGCAACATTTGATTTGAGCAATGGCTACTCCTTTGTTCCTCATATCGGCAGCCAGACGGTTACAAACAACACAAATGCGTCTTACACAGATTACTCTTTCACACTGAATAAAGATATGGATGGTCTTGTGCTAAGCGGCGCTGTTATTGGCACGCGTACGAAAAACAATGGAGCGTATGTTTCTACAGCGCCTGATGGCAAAAACCTCGGCAAAGGTGCTTTCGTTGTGTCACTTAAGAAAAACTTTTAAGATTGACGTAGACTTCAATCATCATCAAATAAGGAGCATTTATGAAACTGGTTACCGCCATTATCAAACCTTTCAAGCTTGACGAAGTGCGCGAAGCGCTCTCCGCCATGGGCGTACAAGGTATTACCGTGACCGAAGTGAAAGGCTTTGGTCGCCAAAAAGGACACACAGAGCTGTATCGCGGCGCTGAGTATGTCGTCGATTTCTTGCCTAAAGTGAAGCTGGAAGCAGCTGTGGATGACGCCATTGTTGAGCGTGTGATCGAAGCCATTGAAGGCGCGGCACGCACAGGAAAAATTGGTGACGGCAAGATTTTTGTCTACAACCTCGAGCAAGTTGTTCGTATTCGTACAGGCGAAACAGGCGTAGAAGCGCTTTAAGCCCCACTCAAAAGGAAATAATCATGAAAAAATTTCTCACCTCTTTGGCGGTGAGCGGGATGGCTGTAGCCCTCGCTCTCGTGATGGTCAGCGCAAATGCGCAAACCGCTGCACCTGCAGCCACTCCAGCAGCTGCGGCAGCGGCAGCTCCTAAAGCTGACGCACCTAAGGCCGCAGAAGTTGCTGTACCTGCCACTGCGACTGCCGCAGCGGCTCCAGCGGCTCCAGCCGCAGCACCTGCGCCAGTCCCTAACAAGGGTGACACCGCTTGGATGACAGTGGCAACGCTACTGGTTATTTTGATGGCTGTACCTGGCCTTGCGCTGTTCTACGGTGGTCTTGTACGCCGTAAAAATATGCTCAGCATTTTGATGCAAGTGTTTGTTGTCTTTTCACTTGTTCTCGTGCTTTGGGCGTTATACGGTTATTCGGTGGCATTTACAGGCGGAAACCCATTTTTTGGCGGCTTTGACAAGCTGTTCCTGAAAGGTATCACTGTTGACTCTGTGGCGGCAACATTTAGCAAAGGCGTTGTTATTCCTGAGCTGACCTTCGTTGCATTCCAAGCTACGTTTGCTGCGATTACAGCTACTTTGATTGTGGGTTCTTTTGCTGAACGCGCTAAGTTTTCTGCGGTGCTTGCTTTCGTGGTGCTGTGGTTCACTTTTAGCTACTTGCCAGTTGCCCACATGGTTTGGTATTGGGATGGTCCAGACGCGATTAAAGATGCTGCATCGCTTGACGTAGTGACTAAAGCAGCTGGCTGGTTGTTCGCAAAAGGCGCACTCGACTTTGCTGGCGGTACCGTGGTTCACATTAACGCGGGTGTTGCGGGTTTAGTGGGTGCCTACGTCATTGGTAAGCGTATCGGCTACGGCAAAGAAGCAATGGCTCCTCATAGCTTGACCTTGACCATGGTGGGCGCGTCCCTCTTGTGGGTGGGTTGGTTTGGCTTTAATGCTGGTTCAGCATTAGAGGCTAATGGCAGTGCAGCTTTGGCTTTCATCAATACGCTATTTGCAACTGCGGCAGCTTGCTTGTCTTGGTGCGCAGCAGAAGCACTCTCCAAAGGTAAGGCCTCTATGCTTGGCGCGGCTTCTGGTGCAGTTGCTGGCTTGGTAGCGGTTACACCTGCGGCTGGTTTTGTGGGTGTTGGTGGTGCGTTAGCGATTGGCTTGCTGGCTGGTGCCATTTGCCTTTGGGGCGTAACTGGCTTGAAGCGTCTCTTAGGCGCCGATGACTCACTAGATGTTTTTGGCGTACATGGCGTTGGCGGCATCTTGGGCGCATTGCTCACTGGCGTGTTCGCTGCGCCAAGCCTTGGCGGAACAGGCATCTACGATTACGTTGCTAATAAAGTGGCTGCTGACTATTCGATCATTGATCAAGTCGTCATCCAAGCAACGGCTGTGGGCACAACGGTTGTGTGGTCAGGTGTTGTGGCATTTATTGCTTATAAGTTGGTTGATCTGGTGATCGGCTTGCGTGTGACGGAAGAAGAAGAGCGCGAAGGCCTTGACATCTCCTACCACGGCGAGACTGCCTATCACAACTAATCTGTTTTGAGTCTCCGTGACGTTTGAGTGACGTTACTTCATACCCGCCCTTGGTAACTTGGGCGGGTTTTTTCTTGCCTGTTTATTTGCTTGTAGGCATCACAAATTCAGCGCCTTTAGCAATGGAGTCAGGCCAGCGCTGCATGATGGATTTTTGCTTGGTATAAAAGCGCACACCTTCTTCGCCATACGCGTGCATATCGCCAAACAGCGAGCGCTTCCAACCACCAAACCCGTGCCACGACATCGGCACAGGAATCGGCACATTGATACCCACCATGCCGACTTGGATCCGCCGTCCAAACTCACGCGCTACGCCACCGTCTCGTGTGAAGATGGAAACGCCGTTACCAAATTCGTGATCGTTAATAATTTGCACGGCAGTCGCAAAGTCGGCCACGCGTACGCAAGACAGCACGGGGCCAAAGATTTCTTCTTTATAGATACGCATGTCAGTGGTCACGTGGTCAAACAATGAGCCGCCCATCCAATAACCTTGCTCACAACCCGCGCCAGCTGATGAGCCCGAAAAGCCGCGCCCATCCACTAA
>CANBRV010000243.1 GCA_947372005.1 Comamonadaceae bacterium
CCGCTCTGCGCTTCGCTCCCCGCAGTATCTATTTCTTGCCGCGTAAACCACGTGCGTGCAGAGCCACCGCGCTCTAGATCAGCAGGAACGCGATAAAGTGGATAAGCAAACGTAGCGTCAGCCTCGCGCCGAGCGGGCAAGACGGGCTCGTAATAACCTGTGAGCAAGCCAGTGCTTGAAGCGGCATTGCCAACTGCCAACGGCTCGATGCGGTAAGGCTGCAAACGCCCCATCATCCAAATTCGAATCACTTCGCTGTCTGCATTTTTTAAAGCAGAGAGTTCGCTGCAAGCCTTACGCCATGAGACTTGGGCGCGAGTGCAGCTGGCAAGCCAAGCAGCTACAGCCTCACGGGGGTCATCCTCAAACGCCCCCAGTAGTTCGTCCCAGGGCGCCGCAACCCAGCGACTGTTTGGATGAATCGCGGTGGATGCCTCGGAGGCTTGAGCTTGCGCCTGAATTTGTGCGTGCGCATGCGAGACAATCAGCGCAGCACAACAAATAATGAATCGAAATAAGGAAGACAACATGACGCTCATTTTGCTTGAATCGCTACTAGCCTTGCTGATACTGGTTGGGATTGTTTGGTGGACGATGCGACCAGAGAAGAAAGACGATAAAACCTAAAACCCAGCAACCACCCCATCACTACGCGGATCGGCAGCGCCTAAGTAGAGTCCATCTGGTTGCCGCACAATTGCACCCGCATGACCCATGGTGTCGCTGTAATCCTCTAGCACCTCGACGTCGTGACCCGCGTCCCGCAAGGCTTGCAGGGCTTTTGCATCTGTGCGATTTTCAAATTTAAGCGTGGTCGATTCCTGCCCCCAAGTCTTACCGAGCAACCATCTTGGCGCGCTCACCGCCGCTTGTAGCGTTTGTCCAAACATAGCGTAACGACTAAACACCGCCGACTGGCTTTGCGGTTGACCGTCGCCACCCATGTTGCCGTAGACCATCGTTCTGCCATCATCAAACCGAGCATGCGCGGGGTTCAATGTATGGAATGGTTTTTTGTGTGGCGCAAGGGCAATGTGCGAGCTTGGATCAAGCAAGAAACTCGACCCACGGTTTTGCCAGCCCACGCCTGTGTCACTCAAAACGACACCCGAGCCAAACTCCCAATACACGCTTTGGATGTAGCTGACCATGCGGCCGCTGCTATCCGCTGTACCCATCCAAATGGTGTCGCCGTGGATGGTTTTTTCTGGCCACGGCAGCGCACGTTTCATGTCAACATTGGCGACGCATTGGTCAATAAAAACATCCGTCAAAAACTGCTCAGGGCTCACGCCATTTGCCGTCATGGTCGCGGGGTCGGCCACATGCCGATTGCGTACTTTGAACGCTTGCTTGGTCGCCTCGACGATGGCGTGTAGGTACTCAAAACCGTCAGCCGCTTTGATGTTATGACGAATGCGTAGCTTGTCGAAAATCGCCAAAATCATCAGTGATGCGAGACCCTGCGTGGGTGGCGTCATGTTGTAAAGCGTTGCACCCGTCACCTTCACAGACAGCGGCTTCACGCTTTGCGCACGGTGCGCGTAGAAGTCAGCAAGTCGCAGCGGCGAGCCAAGCTCCTCCAATTGCGCAGCATTAGAAGCCGCAACGTCACCACGGTAAAAATCGTCTAAGCCCTTATCCGATAGTGCTTGTAGCGTATTACCTAACGCTGCGTATGTGCGCAATGTATTGACGAGCGGCACTTGATGTCCGTAGGTGTCGTCATTTAAAAATTGTTTGGCAAAGCCAGGCTGCGTTCCCAGCTCTGGCAAAAATTTGGTAGTGAAGTTCACTTGGCTTTGCGTGACGGGTGCGCCATTTTTGGCGTAGTACACCGCGTCTTGCAAGAGGCGTGACACAGGCAGCTTGCCACCCATGCGAGTTGAATGAATCAGCGCTTCTTGCCAGCCCGAAATCGCACCTGCAACCGTATTGGCAGCGAGCGATCCACGGCCTGGGATGACCGTGCCAGCAACGCCTTGCTCGCGATACCAATCAATCGACGCAAGCCCTGCGGCGCGTCCGCAAGCATCAATCGCGACGGGCTCTTGGCCTGGCTCAGAGATGATCCAAAAACCATCGCCGCCAATGGAGTTCATGTGCGGATAGACAACCGCGATCGTGGATGCGGCTGCGACCATGGCTTCAATGGCATTACCGCCGTCGCGCAAAACAGAAGCGGCGGCTGAGGTTGCCAAATGATGCGGCGCTGTAACCATGCCGCGTGGAGAAGTGAGTGTTTGACGCATAAGAAATTAATTAAATTTTGTTGCAATAGCTGTCAATGCTTTTGAATAAGCCTCCATCGGCACACGCACAATGCCTGCGCCAATTTGCCCGACGCCCGCCTCTTTGTGCGCGATGCCTGTGGTGACCACGGGACGAATGCCTGTATCCACGACCTTGCGCACATCAATACCGCAAGGTGCGCCTGCAAAATCAAGCGCGGGGAGTGAGAGCGCTGGATTTTTGGTGACGGTGATCTCGTACATCTCTTTGCTGTAGCGCACGGCGTCATCCACCGTTCCGCCTGCAAGCAGCGTCAGCGCGGGCGACGCGGCAAAGCTACAGCCACCAAAGCCTGCGGTCTCGGTGATGGCACTATCGCCAATATCGGGGCAAGCATCCTCTTGTTTAAAGCCTGGGAAGAACAAGCCCTTGGGCAAATCGGATTTCGCCGTGAACCACTCACGCCCCATGCCGCTGACGCGTAGCCCCGTCTCCGTGCCATTGCGCGCGGTGGCAGTGACGACTGTGGAGAAAGGAATGCCATGCGCCGCGTCCATGATGGCCTTGCACGAGGCCATGGAGTAGTTCAAAAAGAACTGCGAATTTTTAGCGATGAAGTCCAGCGTTTGATGCACGTGATCGCTGTTCAAATTTGGCTGTGCCGCTAGGCTTGGCGCAAGCGCCATAAAGAATAGCGCCGTCGATGCGGCATTGCGGCTATGCACTTCGTCACCCATTAAAAGCGCCTGCGAGGCAATCGCTTTCAAATCAATTCCACCATCCACATGCAAAACCGCCGCTTTGAGCGTAGGAGCCAGTGTTGTTTCAAACCATTTGAGGCGTGCAATCACCTCGGGGCCATTTGCACCAAAACGCATGCACTTGCCAATGCCTTCGTTAATCGTGCAATACGACACGTTGCCGTAGCTGGTGTTACGCACTTGAATCAGCGGCATCGAGGCACTGATGATGCCGGTCATTGGACCAACGGCATTGAAATCGTGGCACTGCGCAAAATCAATTTGCCCAGATTTCAGCATTTGCGTGGCCTCCGCCTCACTTTTAGCCCAGCCTTCGTACAACACGGCACCGACCATTGCGCCATGCATCGGGCCGCACATATCGCGCCACGCCACAGGAGGCCCCGCATGCAAGAGCAAGCGCGCGCCTTTAAGTTCTGGAATCACGCCATCCGCACGCAGCGCCATGTCTTCCCACATCGGGCGTGCATTGATGATGCGCTG
>CANBRV010000244.1 GCA_947372005.1 Comamonadaceae bacterium
CCTTGACTTACGTCCACCATTGCCGCCATGCGTACCAAAACCGTGCGTTCCATTGCCACCATTGCCGCCTAAGTTGTTGGCACTGCCTTTGGCGTAGCTGGGAAATTTGAGTGAACTGACTAGCGCTTTAAAGCGACCTTCCCACATTTTGTCCATGGCTTCGACCACAGGCGCCATTTCATCTTCTTCGAAATGGCGTGCCATCAGCATCGTTACGTCGCGAACTAGCAAATCGCGCTGCACTTGCATGATTGCGGCTGGAGTCGGGCCCACAAAGAGAACAAAGAAGTCGTCGCGTGAGTCATCTTCGTCTTCTTCGCTCTCACTGCTGACGTGGTCGTCAAAGTCTTCGTCATCAAACTCTAGGTCGTAAAAGCTGACTTCTAAAGCAGCGCCTTCGCGCGAGATGTCGTTCAGGCCCATCACCAGCTCGTCTAGCGTTTCGCGGAAGTCCACATTGCCTGCTACGCTCCAACAAAAATGGAGCACGTGATCGGGTTCGGTGAACTGGATGCCGGGTTCTTCGTCGTATAGGCTCGCGCCGCCTTGTGGCTCGTGGTGGCGCTTGGTGTAAGCAATTAAGGGAGCAAGGGCAAACTCAATTTCTTTTTGAGTCACACCCTGGCGGATAGGCACATCGCCGTGGATGTGCATTTCGAGTGGCTGGTTGTGGTCTTGCATGATGGAAGAGCCTCTCGTACAACAAAAATAAAAGGGGTGGTGCCTGAGACCGGAATCGAACCGGTACGCCCGCTATGAACGAAGCGGCGGATTTTAAGTCCGCTGTGTCTACCAATTTCACCACTCAGGCACGCGTTTTTATTTTAGCTGTTCGTGACCCAATCTAGAGGCCAAGAACCAGATAAATAATTTTGCAGCCAAAGAGCGCAAGTTAAAGTTTTAGCGTCTGTAATGGAGCCATCTTTGCTCCAGGCCAATATCTGTGAGGGTTCCGCGCTAAAAACGTCTAAAAATTCTTCATGATCTAGCTTGCGTTCGCCAGCGGTTAGTCCCTTAGCAAAGTAAATGTGAATGACTTCGTTGGTATAGGCAATGGCAAGATGCATCTTGCCTGCATAAGCCCATTCTTGAGCCGTATAGCCAGTTTCTTCTAATAACTCACGCTTGCCGCAAGCTAATACGGTTTCGCCCGGATCTAGTTTGCCAGCAGGAAACTCGATAAACACTTGGCCTAATGGGTAGCGGTACTGGCGCTCTAGCAGTATTTCCCCATTTTCTAAGAGTGGAATGATGACTACAGCGCCAGGATGAATGATGTGCTCACGTGTCGAGGTTTGCCCGTTTGGCAGCCTCACTTTATCGTGTTTGACGTGCAGAAAGTCGCCTTGATAGACAAATTCGCTACTGATAGTAGATTCAATAAGATGATGGTTCATACACGCCGTAGCAAATAGCGATAAACAAAGCTAGGGAATGCAAAGGTCACAAAAAGCGCAAAGGTGATGGCGTAAAACTCCCAGCCTTGACCTGTGGTTTTTCCTAAACTAGATTCAATCGCAAAACCAAGAGCGCCTACACAGAAGTAAGCGGCAATTAGCAAAACAAGCCGAGAGGCTAATCCCAACTGAGGTTTGCTCAAACGAGGGATAAGGAATGGCAGATTAGCCGCCACAAAAGCGAGACTAATCACCAAATAAACATAACCCGTTTGCGACACTTAATTCTTCAGCATGGCGGTGATGGCGCCAAGGCATAAATCCATTAGTCCGCTAGGCAAGAGACCTAAAACGAAGAGCAGCGCGGCATTGAGCCCTAGGACCACGCTCACGTCTTTGGCAGGGGTAATGGCGGCAGTTTGAGCTGGATTTTCAAAGTACATGACTTTGACGACGCGCAAATAGTAGAACGCGCCAATCAATGACATCACCACCGCAAAGATGGCGACACCGATGAGATGTGGCGTACCCGTTGTGATAAGCGCTTGCAATACGGATAGCTTGGCATAGAAACCAACGAGCGGCGGAATGCCGGCTAGCGAGAACAAGCAAGTGGCCAAAATTCCAGCGTAAAGAGGGCTGCGCTGATTAAGACCTGCCAGATCATTGATCTCTTCGCTCTCAAAGCCTTCGCGGGTTAATGCCAGGATGACTCCAAATGTAGCAAGCGTTGTGAGCACATAGGTGATGATGTAGAACATGGACGCGCTATAGGCGTTGGCTGCACCTGTAATGTTTTTATCAACGACACCAGACATTAAGCCTAAAAGCACAAAGCCCATTTGCGCGATAGTGGAAAAAGCGAGCATGCGCTTGAGATTGGTTTGGGCAATCGCCGCCAAGTTGCCAACGACCAAAGACGCAATGGATAGCAGCATGAGCATCTGTTGCCAATCCACTGCAAGCGGCAACAAGCCTTCAACCAGCAAACGAATCACAATTGCGAACGCAGCCAGCTTAGGTGCACCACCAATCATGAGCGTGACGGCCGTGGGTGCGCCGTGGTACACATCGGGAACCCACATGTGAAAAGGGACAACGCCTAATTTGAATGCCAAGCCTGCAACGATAAAGACCAGTCCAAAGATCAGCAATTGGTGTTCAAGATTGCCAGATGCCACGGCTTTAGCAATCGAGCTCAGCTCTAACGAGCCCGTCGCGCCATAAATCATGGAGAGGCCATACAGCAAGAAACCGCTGGCTAGTGCGCCCAGCACAAAATATTTCATCGCTGCTTCGGTTGCTTGTGCGTTATCGCGGCGTAACGCCACGAGTGCGTAGCTAGACAGAGTGAGTAGCTCTAAGCCGAGATAGATAACGAGCAAGTGGTTGCCATCGATCATCACGTACATGCCAAGCAAGCTGAATAGCGAGAGTGTGAAGAACTCACCGCCCACGCCGTCCTTGGCTGCGGTAGAGCCCAGCATGCCGCGTACCTGTGCATACGGACGACCATAGACCAAAGTTACTGCTGTAGCTAGCGTCGCAAAGCATTTGAGCCAATTGCCCATAGGGTCACTGACGACCATGCGGTCAAAGCCGTAGAGCGTGCCCGAGCCAGCGGCGTGAACAAGAGAGAAGGCCAGGAAGCCAAGCGTGGCAAGGCTTAACGCATAAGTGGTGGTGCGACCAGCAGACTTCACGCCAAGGTCAACCATTGCAATCACGCAGATGGCGAGGAGTAAAATAATCTCTGGCGAGACGGCAATCCAACTGAATTTATCAATCATGGCTTTAGTCGTTTCTTATTTCAGTTTAGTGGTGGCGATGTGCCTCAGCAAATCGGTGACCGATGTATCCATGATCTGCGTAAACGGCAGGGGATACACGCCCATGTAGAGGACGGCAGCAGCCAAGAGGCTCATCACAAAAAATTCGCGCGAGTTGATGTCCGTCAGCTCTTTGACGTGATCGTTGCCGACAGGCCCAAGGTAGACGCGCTTGAACATCCACAGCGTATAGGCTGCGCCAAAAATGAGGGCGGTCGCCGCGGCCATACCAATCCAGAAGTTAGCTTT
>CANBRV010000245.1 GCA_947372005.1 Comamonadaceae bacterium
TCGATCACGATGCGCTCTAAATTGACCTGTGTTTTAGCGACTTCACGCCCCGTAGCTTCTGCGCGTGCAAGAGCCAACAATTGATTGACAGTGCGTGTAGCTCGTACGCTTGAGCGACCAACTTGTCTTAACGAATGTTTTAGCTCGTCCGCGCTTGCTCCTTCTCGCTGAGCTAAGTCAGCTTGCATACGCAGTCCTGCCAAGGGTGTTTTGAGTTGATGTGCGGCATCGGTCAAAAATCGTTTTTGAATTGCCATGGAGTCTTGTAGCCGCTTGAGTAGATCATTGACTGAAGCAATGAGGGGGGAGACTTCACGCGGTACGCCTTCCAGGTCGAGTGGGCTGACGTCTTCCGTTTTGCGCTGGCGGATGCGATGCTCTAATTCTTTGATGGGCTCTGTACCGCGGATTAACGCTAGCCAAATTAACAACACAACCAAAGGCAGCATAAGGAGCTGGGGCAGCATCACGCCCGTAATAATTTCAGTTGCCAGAGTTGATCGTTTCTCTAAAGTCTCAGCCACTTGCACAAGGACCATTTTGTCGCCTGGTTTTTGTTCTTCCGTTTTTTGGGCATCAATCCAAAGTGAGGCAACGCGGATATCGCGTCCCAAGTACTCATCTGCCCGAATGCTAATTTTTCCAGCAATCGGTTTTTCTTCATAGGGAGGGTGCGGTAGCTCACGTTCACCAGCGACGTACTCTCCCCAAACACCGAGCACTTGATAGTAAATGGCATCTTCGTCATCAGCCCGCAAAATTTCACGCGCAGGCGCAGGAAGGTTGAGCTGGGTTTTGCTTTGCGAGACAATGATGAGTTTGGCTAAGGCTTGAGCGTTGTATTCAAGCGCGCGGTCAAATGGACGACCTGCTGTGTTTTGTGCGACCAACCAAGTGAGCACAATACTCATAGGAAAAATCAGCATCAAAGGAATGAGCATCCAATCGAGAATCTCTCGAAATAAACTGCGTGTCCCTCGCTGAAAAAAATTGATTGCCATGAACGGCTAATTAATTTTCTCTAAGCAGTAACCAAGACCACGAACGGTGGCAATGCGTACGGTGCCTTTTTCAATTTTTTTACGCAGACGGTGGATATACACCTCAATTGCATTGGTGCTAACCTCTTCGCCCCACTCGCATAAACGCTCGACAAGCTGATCTTTACTGACCAAGCGCCCGGTACGCTGCAGCAATACTTCTAAAAGTCCGAGTTCGCGAGCTGATAAATCAACCATCTTGCCTTCTAACGTCGCCACGCGTCCTGCCT
The DNA here is from genome assembly GCA_947372005.1 of Comamonadaceae bacterium. Taxonomy (GTDB): domain Bacteria; phylum Pseudomonadota; class Gammaproteobacteria; order Burkholderiales; family Burkholderiaceae_C; genus JASGCK01. The sequence goes on from CANBRV010000245.1 coordinate 1,271, forward strand.
GGTCATATTGCAGCGGCCCATGATTGATGACGCTGGAGGATACGTTTGAGCCACGCCGCGTGAGTGCACGGACACGAGCTTCTAACTCCTGCAGTGAGAACGGTTTGGCCATGTAGTCGTCTGCGCCAAGATCAAGACCTTTGACGCGATCCTCAACGCTGTCGGAGGCTGTGAGGATGAGTACAGGAATTTTGGCACCACGCGAACGCAGCCGCCTTAAAATATCAAGCCCATGCATCTTGGGCAAATCTAAATCAAGGATGAGCAGGTCAAACTCGCTGTGCGTCATCAATGCCGCATCGGCTTGATTTCCATCGGCTACATGATCTACCGCTGCACCGCTTTGGCGCAGGGTGCGCAACAGTCCATCAGCTAGAACTTGGTCGTCTTCAGCAATCAAAATTCGCATAGCAATTTCCTAAGTTAAGGATGTTTTCCTGCATTCTAAAGAAGAAGCTTTTCATAAACTTTCAGTGGGCTAATACCCATGCGCATAGGCCTCTAGTCCTAGGCGGACGACTACAGCTACCTCTTCGCCTATCTCAGCGCGAAATTCTTGCTCGGCTTTGCGTACGGCATCCAAAAAAGCGTTGAGCCACAGTTTTCCGGTTGCGGTGTAGCTTACCCATTTGGCACGGGCATCTCGTGGATCCATCTTACGCTCAATTAGCCCCCATGCTTCGCATTGGTCAAGCACATCGCTCATAGCCTGTTTGCTGATGCCGGCACTCGTGGCCAGTGTCGAAGCACGTGCGCCGTCAATGGGTAAATGACGAGTGAGGTGTATATGCGCAGCACTAATTTGATCGCGCGCCGCAAGATTGGCTAAAGCTAACGGCAAGTCAGGATGGGCAGCCATTAGCACCAGCACACGACCATCAAAGTGCCTCAGCGCATCGCCCAGCAAATGTCCGAGGTGCCGTTGATCACCTTTAGAGATGCTGTGCACACCCATCTCGGCGGCTTTCGGGGTAGATTTGAGACCTGTTTTCACGTCCAGACGATTAGGCGTCTTCTTCAGTATCGACTTCGCTACGTGCTTGGGCGTTGTATCGATTGCCGATGATCTGATCTGAACGGAACATAGCCTCTAAGGCCTGTATTGTTTGCAAGTCAAGTGCAATATCGTTTGCCGCCATGTTGTCTTGCATGTGCGCTACTTGCGTTGTCCCAGGAATAGCAATCAGATTAGGGTGTTTATTCAGCAACCACGCCAGTGCCAATTGAGCGCCAGTGCAGTTCATGCTTTTGGCAAGTGCTAAATAGTGAGTGAGTAGATGGAGATTTTTTGGGTAGTTCTCAGGCAAAAACCGTGGCATGGTTTTTCGGATGTCGTTGACGGTTAATGTGCTTGCGTCTTGCAAGTCGCCGCACAAGAAGCCGCGCGCCACAGGGCTGAACGCGACAAAAGTCACGCCGAGTTCCTTGCAAGCATCCAGCACAGCGATCTCAGGGTTACGCGTCCACAGCGAGTATTCGGTTTGCACGGCGGCGATGGGTGCTTCGCGGTAGGCTCTACGCAACGTGCCTGCCGAGACTTCTGAAAGGCCAATGCTTTGAATCTTTCCCGCACGTTGTAGGTCAGCGAGTGCGCCGACAGACTCTTCGATCGGCACTTTTTTATCCCAGCGATGTAAGTAGTACAGATCAATCACATCGGTCTTGAGGCGCTTCAAACTCGCCTCGCACTGCGCACGGATTTTGGCGGGCGATCCATCAATCACTCGGGTGAGTTTGCCATCCACAAGCTCGCCACCCATGCCGCATTTGCTGGCGAGCACAAAGCGCTTGCGATGCGATGCGAGCACCTCGCCCACTAGCGTTTCGTTGGCACCAAATCCATAAAGCGTGGCGGTGTCAAAGAAGTCGTAGCCTGCGTCCAGTGCCCCGAGCAAGACACGCTCGGCCTGCTCCCGCGATGGCGGCACACCGTAGGCGTGGCTAAGGTTCATACAGCCAAGGCCGACAGGGTTGACTTGGAAGTGAGCAATTTTTCGTTTTTGCATAGGTGACAGTTGTAGGGTGAACACGCATACGTCGCGCGAATGCCAGCAGTATAAAAGCGGAATCAATCAATGACGACCCAAAGGAGACGAATCCATGCTGACACTCAATATCAACGGACAAAACAAACAGCTCGATGTCGAGCCCGATATGCCCCTGCTGTGGGCGCTGCGCGAAGTGCTCGGGATGACGGG
>CANBRV010000246.1 GCA_947372005.1 Comamonadaceae bacterium
TGCTGCTCGCGCACAAAGGTGACGAAGGCGCGGCCAAGCGCATGATCGACTTGCTAGCGCATAAAACGCCAAAGCAATACCATGAACATGCCCCGCAGGCCATATCCAATAAGGCTTTACAGGCATTAGAGCCGGCCGTTCACGGGGCAGCACATTCATGGTTGCTGCCAATCGAGGGGCAAATCGACACCGTACAAGCGATGACGGCGATTACCGTGGCGGCAACAGCGCTTGGGGTCACTTGGCGCTGGAATGAATCCGTCACTTCACTACAGCAAGGTGTGATTAAAACTGCTGCTCAAGATTTCACATTTGATTGGGTCTTTGATGTTCGTGGCACAGGTGCAAGACCTGATCTCGCAGTCCGTGGCGTGAGAGGAGAAATCTTTTGGCTGCACGCACCCAGCGTCGAACTCCAGCGCCCGATTCGGCTCTTGCATCCACGCCACCGCGTATACCTTGTACCTCGCGAAGGCAATCGCATCGTGGTCGGAGCAAGCGAAATTGAGAGCGAAGACCGCTCACCCATCTCGCTGCGCAGCACAGTGGAGCTACTCGCCGCCGCGCACAGCGTGATCCCCGAGCTGGCCGAAGCCCGCATCATCCATAGCGAGACAAACTTGCGCCCTGCACTTGCTGATAATTTGCCCCATATGGAAACAAGTAACGGACTCACGCGAATTAACGGGCTTTTCCGCCACGGCTGGCTGATTGCGCCAGCGCTAGTTGAACAAGCCATGGAGATGCTGTGAGTAGCACCATCAACATCACTTTAAACGGCGAGACTCGCGCTGTGCCAAGCGAGATAAGCCTTGCAGGCCTAATCACCTCGCTAGGCTATTCCCCACAAGCCTTGGCGACAGCAGTCAATCAAATTTTTGTGCCTCGCACCGAGCGCGAGAAGCGCGTACTCTTGGATGGCGACGCTATATTTACTTTTCAACCGATAACAGGTGGGTAGCAAACTCGACTTCCAATAAATTACAAAAACTTATATAATTTCTATTCGACAATCAAACCATGAAACCTCTCAACTTTCGTGCCAACAGCTTGACTGATTTGATGTCGTTTTCAGACGGGGCTAAACGGCGGGCAGGCTTCGAGCTTGACAAATTGCAGCGGGGTGAACAGCCCAGTGATTTCAAGCCTATGACCAGCATTGGTAAGGGCGTGGAGGAAATCAGGTTGCGAGACGAGTCGGGCGCTTACCGCGTCATTTATGTGGCGAGATTTGCAGATGCTGTCTATGTGCTGCATTGCTTTCAAAAAAAGACACAGCAAACGGCCAAGCGGGACATTGATTTGGCGACGCAAAGACTGAAAGATTTATTGATTGAAAAGGGGCAACTAAGATGACTGCAAATACAAACCAAACTTTCACCAGCGTATGGGATGCCATTTCGAGCACGCCGCAAGAAGCCGCCAATATGAAAGCTAAATCGCTGCTTTTGATGGCGCTACAAAAATGGCTCGCCAAGTTTGAAGGCACACAAAAAGACGCTGCTGTGCTATTGAGCATTTCGCAGCCACGTCTCTCAGATTTGAAGCGCGGTCAGATTGATTTGTTTTCTTTGGACACGCTGCTAAACATGGCCGATTTGGCGGGCATGTCGCCTACCGTGCAAGTGAAATTGCCGCGCATGGCACGTATCGCACCAAGTCACAAGCCACGTGCCGTAAGGCCTGCACGACGTATTGTTGCATTGGCTTAACTTAAATGACATCCAAACTCAAACTAGGCGACGTAGAAATCACGAGCCGCTTCTTCATCGGCACGGCACTCTACCCATCCCCGCAAGTTCTTAGCGACGCGATTACTGCATCAGGCGCAGAAGTCGTCACAGTGAGTCTCAAGCGTCAGCTCTCGCAAGACGGGGCTAGCGCAGCGTCGAATAATTTTTACTCGCACATCAAAGCCAGCGGCCCCCGCCTCTTGCCCAACACCGCGGGCTGCCGTACGGCACGCGAAGCGATCACGCTTGCGCAGATGGCGCGTGAGGTGTTTGGCACCAACTGGATCAAGTTAGAAGTAGTCGGCGACGAGTACACGCTGCAACCCGATCCATTTGAATTGGTCACGGCAGCCGAACAATTGACCAAAGACGGATTCGAAGTTTTCCCGTATTGCACCGACGACTTGGTGAGCTGCCAGCGCTTGCTGGACGTGGGTTGTCGTATCTTAATGCCGTGGGGTGCTCCTATTGGCTCGGGGCAAGGCCTCATCAATCCGTATGCACTGCGTACCTTGCGTTCGCGTCTGCCTGATGTGACCTTAGTGGTCGATGCGGGCATTGGTTCGCCGTCCGATGCGGCGCAAGCGATGGAGCTGGGCTTTGACGCCGTGCTGCTCAACTCCGCTGTGGCACTGGCACACGATCCTGTTGTCATGGCTCGCGCTTTCAAACTCGCCATCGAAGCAGGTCGCCTCGGCTACGAGGCGGGCGTGATGGCTAAGCAAGACATGGCCGTGGCGACCACGCCCGTCACGGGTCAGCCGTTTGTTTTATAGAGCTGCCCTATGAAAGCTGAATATGTATCAACTGCCCATGCGTCGGGTTGGATTCATTTTGCAGACGGTGAATCATTTAGTGAGCCAGCCTTCCAACAAGCCAAGAATTTAGGCTTTATCGACATCGAGGCGCACATCATGGCGCGGATGTCGAAAACCAAAAAATTACCCGGATTTACTGCCTCGCAGGCCATGCTGGATATGGCTTTCCAGCCATTGACGGATAAAGATTTAGGGCTTTATGTGATTGTGGACTCAAGCACGTGGGTGGAGCGCGTGCTCAAAGCTGGTGTTCGCACCGTACAGCTTCGCATTAAAGACTCTGGGCAAAGCAACTTACGCGGTGAAATCAAAACTAGCATTGCTTTGGCAAAAAAATACGGGGCGCAACTCTTCATTAACGACCACTGGCAAATGGCGATTGAGGAAGGCGCTTATGGCGTACATATTGGTCAAGAAGACATGGAGACACTTGGGAAAGGTGGCCTGCAAGCCATATCAGATAAGGGCTGCAGGTTAGGCATTAGCACTCATGCGTATTGGGAAGTCTGCAAAGCCTTAGCAATCAAACCCAGCTACATCGCTTGCGGTCCGATTCACCCGACAGCCGCCAAAGCCATGCCTTGGATTCCGCAAGGCAACGACAACTTAGCGTATTGGTGCAGCAAGCTGGATGTGCCCGTTGTCGCCATTGCAGGCATGGATGCCAAGCGAGCCACCGAGGCCGCGCAATGCGGGGCAGCTAGTGTGGCGGTGATTAGTGCCGTGACAGCAGCACGTGATCCTGAAGCTGTGATCCGAGAGCTACAAGCCGCGATTGCACTTGGAAAAACCTTACCAATTTGGCCTGTGCCGCTACTTGCAAAGCCAACGCTCGCTTAATCGTCACAAACATTGACGCTACGCGTCAATCATCAAAA
>CANBRV010000247.1 GCA_947372005.1 Comamonadaceae bacterium
TAAGCACTGCCCCAAAACTTAAATGCCAGCGTTGCCAGTACTCAATAATATCTTTGGAGGCAAAAGGAGTATTAAAATTTATTATGGTTGAAATTCCAACAAGATTAAGTAAGCCGTACACCATAAAAGATATGCCGGCGAAGTTCAAATAGACATAAATTTCAAAAACAATACCAAATACCAAGACGTCTAGTGCATAAGTAGATGTTTTTAAAAAAAGTAACGGAGTTAATCCTGCAGCCAGAACGCTATAAAAAAAAGCACCTAAAACTAACCAGCTAAAATATATCTGTGACCTAGCTGTACTAAGCGGCGGATGATGTGAAGTGCCGTTAACGACTGGCCCAGAACTAAATCGTAGCGGTTGTAGAATATTTAAAAAAGTTTCTCTTAAGTTCAACTTTTCTTTATAAACCAAATAAGCTACCCCCAGTGTGGCAAAAGAAACCCCCAGCCATGGCAGGCCTTTTTCGCTTCTGGTAAAGCCAGTTAATGCACCAATTTGTCCAGTTAGAGTTAATATGGGCGTAATCGCAAATATTGTATAAGCCAATAGAAGCCTAATTTTCTTATTAAATTTGCATGCTCTATATGCAACTAAAATTGAAAATGCTAATAGAATAGTGTTGCTGGCAATAGAATAATTATTTTTGCTTATTAAATAAAAATAAGAAAATATTATTAATACTATTGGTAATATATATCGAGGTATATTTTTCATTATTTTTATGCTGTGGTTTTATAGTCGAAATATTTTTATTTCTCTATTTAAATCAATGACTGCTCCGGTCATTACAGCTCACCCTTTGGAAAATATGAATCTGAAATTTACTATCTTCAACTGCTCTTGCCTTGCAGGATATTTGATTAAATCCGATTTGATGTCAATGCAAGTGTGATTACATGGTCACGTATCAAAAAATACATCCCATTACTTGCCTGTAAATCGCTCAATTTTATTGAGGCCTACTTTGGCAGTCATTTTTCTATTCTCGGTTCCCATTAAAAATACACTGTAAGTGGAGCCTTGCGTCATTTTTAAGGTCGTACGTACTAGGGCTACTTTATCGCCGGATTTCGCAGCTATCAGTTCAGCCTCTATGGGATTGACTTGGATAGAGGCAGATGCACCATAGGCTATATCTGTTAAAACTTTGGTTTTGCCATCAGCCGTCAGTATGTCCACAGGACCGGATTTTGCGTCTAAGTGATAGACCGTCAACAACGCTTTGAGCTTATTTGAGTTTGTTTTATCTTCGATCAAAAGTGGTGCCGTATCGATTTTCAGCACGGGGAATGCTACGGTTAAAGCTCGTCCTTTGGCAACGTCGAGCCTTGTTGAGAGTTGTGCTGCCGTCTTGCCGGCGGCATGCAAGGCAATTGTGTGCGTGCCAGCGCTTAGCACCATGAATTCGCTGGCCTCGCCCGGCGCTAATTTTTGAATTCGTTGACGGCCATCTACAAAAACGTCAACGGGTCCTTCCCGATTGGCAACGATGATGCGCACATAAGATGAATCCAAAGGGGGCTCGGGGTCATAAAGCAAGCCGGCTTGCTGAGCTTGTGTTACGTCACAAATCCCAATGAGTAGAAGTCCACAAGTTGCGTAAACAAGAAATCGTAACCCTTTGATCTGCATCTGAGCTCCTAAATGAAAATGCTGGATTATGCGTTTATGGTCGATCAAAATACAGTTGCCATCGATAAGTGCCTGGTGATAAATCGTTCAAAACAAGAGCCGAACGCCAAGCGTCTATAGCTACTATTTTGACCGAATTTCCAGAATCTGTTCTGGATACCAAACGCATGACATTCCTTGACTCTGGTAAATTGACATACAGGGCGACGGCTTGTTTGAGTGGCGAGTTCCCCTTGATTGTCACACTCAAGATGGGGGTAATTGGGTCGGGTTCGAGAGTAAAACTTACGCGTTCTCTCTCTCTCCACCAGTCGGCCACCTGTCCTGCCGTGGCGACCCAAGTTTTTGCATTTGGTGATTTGAGATGACTGAAAATATCATCCCATTGTTCTTTTGTGATGAAGGTTTGCTGTGCAAGCCTTAAGACTGATAAGCTGGACATTTTTTGAGACAAGTCCAACTCGCTCAAAAAAGCTTTGAGTCCTTCCTCAGCATCACCTGTTTCCATCGCGTCTTCTGGGCCGCTTGACGTGCGAGGTAGTACTACTGTTGGAGTAATGGCAGATGAATTGGTACCTAGAGACGTTGCTATAAAGGGCAGACTCGCATCGGTTGTGTCCATGAATGAGACAAAATGTCCAAAGCCATTGGCGTAAATCAACTGTTCTGTTGTTTTATCGTAGGAGTCCATTGGAGGGTGAAAACCTGAATCTGCGGGGATGACCAAGCCTGAATTTGCCATTTCCATACGCATGGTGTTCATGCGTGTTGCCTGAGTTGCCGCGGGCTGATCTCTGAAGCCTATGAAGCGGTCTGCGAGGAAGGCAATCTCATGTCCTTGGGCTTGAATTTGTTTGAGAACGGGAACCGATTTCAAAACGATCTGAGTTAATGCGTAGTAGGTCGCCAACATGCCGTTCTTTTTGAGCAAATTGGCAAGATCCAAGTCGGCCGAGTTGAATTCGTCCGTTGAATCGACCGCAAATACGACGGCACTACGGTAGGTCTGAGGCCAAGCAGATTTATAGATATCTGGTTGCCGCAGCAGCCATGTCAAGGCGTTGTGCGCGATGGCCTCAAGAAGCTTGGGATCGGATGCCAACCACAATCGCTCGGGATAGCCCAGCACGACGGAGCGCGATAACCGACCTGTCGATTGAATTTTTTCATCAAAAACGATAACTGTGCCTGTTTTGTCAGGCGCAAAAGTACGTGACCAATCCATGATGTGTGCGGCTGGGTTGCGACCCACGAGACGCAAGGGGTAGGTTTCTTTGACCACTTCCAGCCATACCCGCATACCGGCAGGCAAATGGTGGGTGATTGGGTTATCCCCATAGGGCATCATGAAATTCTCTTCTTCCTCTGCCCGAGTATCTCCAACAACTTTAGCGTCTAGGGCGCTCTCCATAAATCCAAATCCAAGCCACTCACCCCTGTCGCCTCTGACTCCCGATAACCAAGAGGCTAGAACACTCCCGCCCTTGGCTCTGAAATTCACGACCGCCAATTTTTCTCGTGCAGACAAAGCCACGGATGTGGGTAGTAATAACACTCCGGAGGTCGCAGATTCCAAGCGATCTACCGAAGTAATCAATTGAAATGGGATTTTGTATTTTCTTAAAAAAACTTCCCAAATTCGCAGGTTGTTTTTGGCATCAAGTCCACCGCTTTTGAGATAATTCTCAGTGGTGGGTGATGCGTAAAGATGGACGATGGGCACCCAAGCAAACGGAGGCAACGCTGCTGAAAGGGGGGCAACTAAGGCTCTAGATTCTGGCTCGGCA
>CANBRV010000248.1 GCA_947372005.1 Comamonadaceae bacterium
GCGTTCTGAAAATGAGCTTTTGAAGACGCCGAACTTAGGCCGTAAGTCACTCAACGAAATTAAAGAAGTTTTGGCTTCTCGCGGTTTGACTTTAGGTATGAAGATCGATAACTGGCCTCCAGCTGGTTTGGGTGATAAGTAAATAACCCAAAACTGCGCAGTACCTGATACGGCTGTGCTTTTAATAAAAAACTTTTTAAAGGAAAAATAATGCGCCACGGACTTGGATTACGTAAACTTAACCGCACTAGCTCACACCGTTTAGCTATGTTGCAAAACATGATGAACTCGCTGCTTAAGCATGAAGCAATCAAAACGACTCTACCAAAAGCGAAAGAACTTCGCCGCGTGGTTGAGCCTATGATTACTTTGGCTAAGACACCAACATTGGCTAACAAACGTTTGGCATTTGATCGTTTGCGTGACCGTGATATGGTTGTGAAATTGTTCGCTGAACTCGGACCACGTTACCAAACCCGTCCAGGCGGCTACACCCGTATCTTGAAAATGGGCTTCCGCCAGGGTGACAATGCGCCAATGGCCTATGTCGAATTGGTTGATCGTCCAAACGCTGATGCTGCACCAGCAGACGCAGCAGAATAAACCTTGACAATTCGGGAGTGCTGATCGATAATCAGTCTCTTACCAAATCTGACGCGCGATGGAGCAGCCTGGTAGCTCGTTGGGCTCATAACCCAAAGGTCGCAGGTTCAAATCCTGCTCGCGCAACCACTATGAATAGGACGCTTACTAGCGACAGTAAGCGTCCTTTTTCTTTGTGAAAAATCGAAAGGTCATTGATGCAAATTCAAGAAAAACCTAAATTCAATTCTGTTTTTGAATGGATCGGCGGTGAGAGTAATATCAAAGCCATGGTCGAGCGCTTTTATGACTTAATGGATATTGAACCAGCGTACCAAGCGCTACGTGCCGCGCATGGTACAGATTTATCGAATGGTCGCCAGCGTCTATTTTGGTTCTTATGCGGTTGGATGGGTGGACCACAGCACTACACCGAGAAATTTGGACATCCAAGATTGCGCGCCCGCCATATGCCGTTCTCTATTGGTATTGCCGAGCGCGATCAATGGCTTTCGTGTATGAATCAAGCGATGCTTGAGACAGAGGTTGATGCTGAGTTGCAAAAACGCCTGAGTGAGAGTTTTTTTCAAACGGCCGATTGGATGCGTAACAAGGGGGTGCCAAACTAAGGCACTTATGAGTATCACTCGTGCATGACCTTTGCACGTAAAGTCTTTTTTTCACCGGTCAGACTTTTTACATTTAAACGCTCTCGCTGTGAAGCCTTGCTTGGCTTGGTCTTGCGGCGTACTTTGGGCGGCAACTCAACGCTATTGATGAGCTCGTGCAGCCTGAGCAGCGCATCCATTTTGTTCATTTCCTGCGTTCGATGCGCTTGCGCCTTTATAACGACCACGCCACTCTTGGTTATTCTGCTGTCTGATAGCCCTACAAGGCGCTCCTTGACGTCGCCTACCAGCGTTGAGGCAGAGATGTCAAAACGCAAATGAATCGCACTAGAGACCTTATTCACGTTTTGTCCACCAGCACCTTGTGCCCGCATGGCGGTCAGTGTGATCTCGGAATCAGGAATCGTAATCATAGAGGGGTGGAGGTGCGACCCAGAGTCGAACTGGGCTAACCGGATTTGCAATCCGGGGCATAACCGCTTTGCTATCGCACCATGCATTCACTAGATGAAAAAGGGAAGACACCTTTTGATGACTTCCCTTGATCGTTTGGAATTTGGAGCGGGAAAAGAGTCTCGAACTCTCGACCTCAACCTTGGCAAGGTTGCGCTCTACCAACTGAGCTACTCCCGCGAGTGTCTCGAATTATAGCGAGGTTTTTAATTTTGATCAAGTACTTTCAAACCACAACCTTTAATCCTTTTGGTAGAGGGAACTTTATAGTTTCTTCAACACCATTCATTTTTCGCACGCGCGTCACGGCTAAAGCGCCAAGTGACTTGATACGTGCGATCACAGCTTGCACTAGCACATCAGGTGCGGAAGCTCCGGCCGTCACGCCGACGCGCTCTACGCGGCTAAGCCAAGTAGGCTGGATCTCTTCAGGGCTATCGACCATATAACTTGCAACGCCTAGTTTTCTTGCAAGCTCAGCTAGGCGGTTGCTGTTAGAGCTGGTCGGACTACCTACAACGATCATTAAATCTACCTGAGGCGACAGTACCTTGACTGCATCTTGACGATTTTGCGTGGCGTAGCAAATGTCTTGCATTTTTGGTAGGCGCACGGTGGGGAACCTTGCCAATACGGCGTTTGAAATTTCCGCTGCATCATCCACGCTCAGTGTCGTTTGCGTCACCAGCGCCAGCTTTGCGGTCTGTGCGGGCATTACTTTTTCCACATCGGCGACGTCTTCCACCAAGTGAATGCCGCCATTTAATTGCCCCATCGTGCCTTCCACTTCAGGGTGACCTTTGTGACCAATCATGATGAACTCAAAGCCCTCGCGTGCAAGCTTTGCCACCTCCACATGCACCTTAGTCACCAACGGACACGTCGCATCAAATACCGAAAACCCCCGCGCGGCGGCCTCTAGCTGAATCGCTTTGCTGACCCCGTGAGCCGAGAACACCAGCGTCGCGCCCGCAGGCACATCGTCCAATTCTTCAATAAAGATCGCACCCCTTGCTTTGAGGTCGTTCACGACATAGGTGTTGTGCACGATTTCGTGTCGCACATAAATCGGTGCGCCAAATTTTTCTAAGGCGCGATCGACGATTTCAATCGCACGATCCACGCCAGCGCAGAACCCGCGTGGCTCCGCGAGAATAATCTCTTGTAGCTCAGGATTGATAGCAACGCTCATAAGATGCCCAAAATCTGCACTTCAAACCGCACCGCTTGACCAGCCAGTGGATGGCTGAAGTCGAACTGCACCGCGTCCTCATTCGCCGCCTGTACAGCACCTGCGTAAGTGGCTTGTCCATCAGGCGTAGGAAACTGCACCACATCGCCTACCGCATACGTCTCGTCTTTATCGCCTAACTTTTTTAGCAGATCACGTGCGACCCATTGAACCATGTCCGCGCTGCGCTCCCCAAACGCGGCCGAGCTAGCGGGCACTTCAAACGTTTCGTGCGAACCTTCAGCAAGCCCCAGTAGATGTGCCTCTAGCGCTGGCGAGAGCTGTCCAGAGCCCAGAGTGAGCGTGGCGGGCTTATCGTTAAACGTGTTGATGATGTCCGCGCCCTCTAAGCTTGAGAGGCGGTAATGCAGCGTGAGAAAAGATTGTTCAGTGATTGTCATAATCCTCTAATTATCCCGCTCATTCCCCCATGCTTCTTACTGATCTCCCACCCGATGCCCGCCCACGCGAAAAACTGCTTGCACGCGGCGCAGGCGCCTTGGCCGATAGCGAATTGCT
>CANBRV010000249.1 GCA_947372005.1 Comamonadaceae bacterium
CTGGAGAACTGCCGCGTGAACAAGGGCGAAAAGAAGTGCGAAGAGGCACTTTCGCGTCAAATGGCAAGCCTGTGTGATATTTTTGTCCACGACGCGTTTGGTACCGCGCACCGAGCCGAAGCCTCCACCTACGGTATCGCGCAGTACGCGCCCATTGCCTGTGCGGGCCCGCTCTTGGCAGCCGAGATGGACGCGATTGGCAAAGCACTCGCTGCGCCCAAGCGTCCGCTGATCGCCATCGTGGCGGGTAGCAAAGTTTCGACTAAGCTCACCATCTTGGAAGCCTTATCCAGCAAGGTGGACGGCCTGATTGTGGGGGGCGGCATCGCCAATACTTTCATGCTGGCGGCGGGACTAAAAATTGGCAAATCCCTTGCCGAGCCCGATTTGGTGGATGCAGCCAAAGCGGTGATTGCGTCCATGAAAGCACGCGGCGCGGCAGTGCCGATTCCAACAGACGTGGTCTGCGCCAAGACGTTTAGCGCGGATGCAGTCGCAACGGTTAAGCGAGCAACCGAAGTAGCCGATGACGATTTGATTTTAGATATCGGCCCCGAGACCTCATCCCTATTGGCCTCCCAGCTCATGCAAGCGGGAACCATTGTCTGGAACGGCCCTGTGGGCGTGTTCGAGTTTGCTGCTTTTGAGCAAGGCACTAAAACGCTTGCAGCGGCGATTGCTAAATCGAGTGCGTTTTCTATTGCCGGTGGTGGCGACACATTGGCAGCGATTGCCAAGTACGGCATCGAAAAAGACGTGAGCTACATCAGCACAGGCGGAGGCGCATTTTTAGAGGTATTGGAAGGCAAGACTTTGCCAGCGTTTGAGGTGCTGGCTAAGCGGGCGAGCTGAGTTTGATATGCAAATTGCAACAGTTGCGTTTAAATTACCGTTGCAATTTGCATTTAATTTATTTATTTGAAACGTATTTAATATATTAAGTCGTTGATTAATAATGAATTTATAGATTTTTAAAAAGTTGGCACATCGTTTGCATTAAGTCATGTATCGGTTTAGTCAAACATTTTTAACTTTTTAAGGATCTAGCATGAAATCATTTAAGTCTGCCCTCGCTGTTGTTGCTATTGCACTGTGCGCTTCTGCAGCTCATGCTGACAGCGACGATAACAATGGCAACCACTTCGGTCAATATAAGCAAGATGGACAAAATGCAACAAGTATGGAGCTGCGTGGTTCGGTTGCTGTGAATTGCACGATTGGGATTACGGCGACTGCTAAAGCAACGAGCTTAGATATTTTGAATGGTGAGAAAAATACACTCGTCGGTACAACGACTGAGAGTTGCAACTCTGGTAACGGTTACACCATCGAAGTCTCGTCAACCAACCAAGGCAGCTTGGTGAACAAAGCAAACGGCGCAGTTCCTACGGCATACCAAGCAATTTATGATGATGGCGCTGGTCAAATTGGCAGCAAAATTGTGGCTAACCGTGACAAGGCTCAATTTGGTCGCCAAGGTAAGTTGCTTGTTAGCTTCAGCGGCAACAGCCAAGCAATTGCTGGCACTTACTCGGATATCGTGAATTTGGTTATCGCAGCTAAATAATTCCCCACCGCAGCTTGCGGGGTTTCAACTAAGCGCTTCCGCACTATGCGGTAGCGCTTTTTGCTTTGTGTACGAGCTGACTTGTGAGCCGTTTATCATCGCCTTAGCAGTACTCATTGTGAGCGCTGCAGTCATTGCGACTTAACTTAGGAAAAATTATGGCAAGGCATGCAACCAAGATTGTGGCGACATTGGGTCCCGCATCGAGTGAGCCAGCACTCTTACAAAAAATGATCCAAGCGGGCGTCAACGTCGTCCGTTTGAACTTTAGTCATGGTGTGGCGCAAGACCATATCGACCGTGCGGCCATGGTGCGTAAGGCTTCCAAGGCCGCTGGGCGCGAAGTTGCCATCATGGCGGACTTACAAGGCCCCAAAATTCGTGTTGGTAAATTTGCCAATGATTTCACCATGCTGGTGGATGGCGCCACTTTCATTTTGGATGCCGAGCGTACTGAGCTGGGCGACGACTTAGCGGTAGGCCTTGATTACAAAGAACTGCCGCGAGATGTGAAGGCCGGCGATGTGCTTTTGCTGAACGACGGCCTGATTGTGCTGACCGTGGCGAAAGTGAAGGGCGAGCAAGTGATTACCACGGTGACTGTGGGTGGCAAGCTGTCGAACAACAAAGGCATTAACAAAAAGGGTGGTGGTCTCACGGCGCCTGCGCTCACGGCCAAGGACATGGAAGACATCAAAACGGCGATGTCGTTTCAAGCCGATTACGTGGCGGTGAGCTTTCCGCAAAACGCAACCGATATGGAAATGGCGCGCCAGCTGTGCAACGTAGCAGGCGCGGAGTATCGCCACAAGCCGCTACTTATTGCCAAGATTGAACGCGCCGAGGCGATTCCTAAATTAGAAGAAATCATTGCCGCATCCGACTCCATCATGGTGGCGCGTGGCGACTTGGCGATTGAGGTGGGCAACGCCGCTGTCCCCGCGCTGCAAAAACGCATGATCCGCATGGCGCGAGCCATGGACAAGACCGTGATTACGGCCACGCAAATGATGGAGAGCATGATCTCTGCGCCGGTGCCGACTCGTGCTGAAGTCAGTGACGTAGCGAACGCGGTGCTGGACGGCACCGATGCGGTGATGCTGTCAGCCGAGAGTGCAGCAGGTAAATATCCGCTAGAGACCGTCATTGCCATGAGCGAAATTTGCGCCGCTGCCGAAGCGGCAGAAGACGTGGAATTAGACGCAGACTTTTCAGGGCAGTCCTTTAAACGCATCGACCAAACGATTGCGATGGGCGCACTCTTTACGGCGCATCACCTTGGCTGCAAAGCGATTGTGGCGCTGACCGATAGTGGCTCCACGCCGCTGTGGATGAGCCGTCACCGCATTCACATCCCGATTTATGCGCTGACGCCGAACATCACTACTCAGCGCAAGATGGCGCTTTATCGCAATGTCAGACCGCTCTTGATGGACACGAGCATCGACAAAGAGTCGGCGCTCAAGCAAGCCGAAGAGCGCCTCATCTTGCGCAAGATCGTTAAAAAAGGTGATGTCTATGCCATTACCTGCGGTGAGCCAATGGGTGCGCCAGGCGGTACCAATATGCTGAAGATTTGTGTGGTGGGTGGCTAGGAGCGCTTAAACGCCCCAGATTTTCCACCAATTTTTTCATCCAAGCGCACGTCCGTCATCGTCATGCCTTTGTCCGCCGCCTTGCACATGTCGTAGATGGTGAGCAGGGCGACTTGCACGGCGCACAGCGCTTCCATCTCCACGCCAGTCACGCCAACTGTTTCGACTGTGGCGGTGCAAAGCCATGCTGAATCAGGCTCAGGGGCGAAGTCAATGCCAACTTTGGTCA
>CANBRV010000250.1 GCA_947372005.1 Comamonadaceae bacterium
GTTTTTTGGCGATAACCCGTCTGCACTTTGTCGCACCAAAAGCTCCAATAACCTTTCCAGTCCTTAGGAATATCTGACTCTTTATAGCCAGAGGTCGCCAGCATGTCTTTCCAATATTGGATGTGCATGGTTTGCTGCTTGATAGGGAACGCAAAGTAAGCGCGTTTTTGCGTCACGTTGTCGTAGAGGAAGGTTGTCGCCAACGCTTGCGGCTCAAACTTGGCACGCATGGGATCAATGATCGAGCTGATATCGGCCAATTTGTTTTCATACGCCCACTTGGCAGCCACTTGAAAGTCTAAAACATCGCCGTAAGCCACGTCGGGCGGGTTTTTAGCATCCAAAGCTGCAACCAGCTTTGGCACGGTTTCTTGCGGAGCATAAAGCGACAAGTCAATTTTGTACTTTGGATTTTTTGCTTCAAATTTCTTGATGGCATCAAACATGCCCTGATCTTCTTGCGGGTAATAGCCCTTCGCCCACCAAATGGTGATCTTCTCTTGCGCGAACGCGGCGCTCGTCGTCACAGCGCCCATAGCGAGCAAACTAGCTGCCAAAATCAGTTTTAACTTCATAAATATCTCCTATAAAAATGGTAGCGCTATCTTAAAACGCTTTGCGTCTAGCTGACATAGGTGTTTACCTGAACCCGTTTGCTTTTTTATGTTTTTATTGACATTCGGGCACAACGGTGACCAGCGGCTTATCAGCATAAAAATTAGCCAGGTTGAGTAGTGCCAAGTCCGCCATTGCTTTGCGCGTATCCGTCGTGGCGCTTCCCACATGCGGCAAAAGCGTCACGTTATCCAGTGCAAAAAATGCTTCCGGCACAGTGGGCTCGCCATCAAATACATCGAGCCCTGCGCCTGCGATTGTTTTATTCTGCAACGCTTCGATTAGAGCGGCCTGATCAACCACGGTCCCGCGTGCCACATTAATTAAGTATCCATCTTTGCCAAGCGCCGCCAGCACTTCTGCATCAATCATGCCCTTGGTTGCAGCGCCGCCAGGCGTAATGACCACCAAAAAATCCACATTTGCGGCTAACTCTTTGGCATTGGGATAAAACGTAAACGGCAACTCGCTCTTCGCAGACCTAGCCGTATAACTAATGGGCATATCAAACGCCGCGCAGCGTTTGGCAATGGTTTTACCAATGCGCCCCATACCCACAATTCCCACACGTGAACCACTCACCTTACGCTGCAAGGCCATAGGCCCCTTAGCCAACCATAGCCCCTGACGCACATACTGATCGGCCTGCGGCAAGCGACGTGCCGCACAAAGCATCAACCCGATTGCAAGATCAGCCACATCGTCATTCAGCACATTAGGCGTATGCGTGACTTTGATACCTAAATCGTTAGCGGCCGCGGTGTCCACACCGTCATAGCCCACGCCAATGACGGACACCATTTTGAGATTCGGCATTTGTGCCATCAAGCTGCGCGGCACTTTGGCCTCGCCAGAGCCGACGATGGCGCGTATGCTGGAAGCCACACCAGCAAAGGCCTGCGGGTCAGTTTGATGGATCCGATCATGGACGGTGTAATGCAAGTCGAGTTGCGCGCGCGCATAAGGCGGCAAAGGCATGACGACGAGGATTTCGGGCTTGGTAGTGTTCATGTCGGGAAAGTGCGGAGTTGAAAAGTTCTGAGTATGCCCATAATCGAAGCACCCTATTTTTGAAAGCGACACATGACGGACAGCAACTCAAGCAAACCCAACCAGCCACAAGGCATGAGCCACAACCCCAATGTCGATTCCAAATTGCGTAGCCAAGCCTGGTTTGGCCGCCAAGACCGCGATGGCTTTGCGTATCGCTCATGGGTCAAAGGCAAAGGCGTGCCGCACGACCAGTTTGATGGTCGCCCTGTGATTGGTATTTGCAACACGTTCTCCGAACTCACGCCTTGCAATTCGCACTTTCGCACGATTGCCGAGCAAGTCAAGATTGGCGTCTACGAGGCAGGCGGCTTTCCACTCGAATTCCCTGTGATGAGCCTTGGCGAAACATTGCTCCGCCCTACCGCCATGCTGTACCGCAACCTCGCATCCATGGACGTAGAGGAATCCATTCGTGGCAATCCGATTGATGGTGTCGTGCTACTGATGGGCTGCGACAAAACGACCCCGAGCTTGGTGATGGGCGCGGCCAGCGCGGACTTACCCACGATCGGCGTTTCAGGTGGTCCGATGCTCAACGGCAAATGGCGCGATCAGGAACTAGGCAGCGGGACAGGCGTGTGGAGCATGAGCGAACAAGTGCGCGCTGGCACACTCAAGTTAGAAGAGTTTTTTGAAGCCGAGAGCTGCATGCACCGCAGTCACGGGCACTGCATGACGATGGGCACGGCGTCCACGATGGCGAGCATGGTCGAGGCGCTAGGCCTTGGCCTGCCTGGCAATGCAGCGTATCCAGCCGTGGACGGTAGGCGTAATGTGCTGGCGCGTATGGCAGGCAGGCGCATTGTGGATTTAGTTAAACAAGACATCAAAATTTCGCAAATCTTGACCCGGGAAGCGTTTGAGAATGCCATCAAAACGCTGGCGGCGATTGGCGGCTCAACCAACGCGGTGATCCACTTGATTGCGATGGCAGGGCGCTTGGGTGTTGACTTGAAGCTAGTAGACTTCGATCGCCTCGGCAGTGATTTGCCGTGCCTCGTGAACTTGCAGCCTAGTGGCAAACATTTGATGGAAGACTTTTGCTACGCAGGCGGCCTGCCCGTAGTGATGAAAGAAATCAAAGACCATTTGCACCTAGATGCGATTACGGCAAACGGCTTTACGGTGGGCGAAAACATTGCGGACGCGGTGAACTACAACACCGACGTCATCATGCCCCTTAGCAAGCCCTTTAAGGACAAAGCCGGCATCGTGATTTTGCGTGGCAACCTCTGCCCACGCGGCGCAGTGATTAAGCCCAGCGCCGCCACACCAGCGTTACTTCAGCACACAGGTCGTGCCGTGGTGTTTGAAAGCATCGAAGAATTTCATAAAACAGTCGACCTTGAGGATCTAGACATCGACGAGAACTGCGTGATGGTGCTCAAAAACTGCGGTCCCAAAGGTTACCCAGGGATGGCGGAAGTCGGCAATATGCCGCTGCCGCAAAAGATTTTGCGCAAAGGCATTACCGACATGGTGCGCGTCAGTGATGCCCGCATGAGCGGTACGGCGTATGGCACCACGGTGCTGCACACAGCCCCAGAAGCCGCGGCGGGCGGAGCGCTGGCAATTGTGCAAAACGGCGACCTCATCACGCTAGACGTGGCGGGACGCAGCTTGCATCTGCACGTGAGTGATGAAGAAATCGCCCGCCGTTTGCAAGCGTGGAAGCCGCCTGAGCCCAAGCTCACTTCAGGTTATTGGAAGCTCTATACCGA
>CANBRV010000251.1 GCA_947372005.1 Comamonadaceae bacterium
ATTGGGGTGGGTATTGGATTGTGTTTTTTATTTGTGTTTAGCCTGATATTGCTGGTGCAATGGATGGTCAAAATTTAATTGAATGTATTTGAAATTGATCGAAAGAAGCGGAGAAAACTATGAGTGCAGCTAGTCACGATACACATGCAACCCCACACTACTTTGTGCCTGAGCCGTCGCGCCATCCCGTGACGGCTGCGTTTGCGTTGTTTTGGGTTATCTTTGGCGCAGGTCAATGGGTGAATGGCGTGAGTTGGGGTAAGTGGTCGCTTTTTGCAGGTTTGCTCGGCCTTTTCTATGTGCTGTTCCAATGGTTTGGTGACGCCATCCGTGAGAGCGTTGGTGGCAAGTATGGCTACAAAATTGATCTTTCCTTCCGTTGG
Organism: Comamonadaceae bacterium; assembly: GCA_947372005.1. Classification (GTDB taxonomy): domain Bacteria; phylum Pseudomonadota; class Gammaproteobacteria; order Burkholderiales; family Burkholderiaceae_C; genus JASGCK01. The sequence continues at coordinate 384 of CANBRV010000251.1, forward strand.
AGCATGAGTTGGTTCATCTTCTCTGAAGTGATGTTCTTTGGCGCGTTCTTCTCAGCTCTGTGGTGGATGCGTGTGCATTCCGTGCCTATGTTGGCAAACCCTGAGAATGCACTTTTATGGGACGGTTTCAAGGGTGTTTGGCCTAGCATGCAGCATGGCGCAACAGCCTCGCCAGCAGGCATCATCGAGGCATTTGAAACGATGAAGCCCGTGGGTTATGACGCCAAAGCGGGCGGTCTTGCTTTGCTGTGGAGCTACATCAGCCACTCGTTGCCAACCGTCAATACAGCGCTCTTGCTTACATCGGGTGTGACTCTCACGATTGCGCATCACGCTTTGATCGTTAACGATCGCGTGAAGACCATCAAATATATGTGGGTTACGGTGGCATTAGGCCTGCTGTTCCTTTTTGTGCAAGGCTATGAGTACTACCACGCCTATCACGAGATGAACCTGACGCTGGCATCCGGCGCTTACGGCTCGACCTTCTTCATGCTGACGGGCTTTCACGGCTTTCACGTCTTCATCGGCATGCTGATGCTTTTGTTCATCACTTTGCGCTTGCAAAAAGGTCACTTCAGCGCAGATAAGCATTTCGGCTTTGAAGGCGCAGCTTGGTACTGGCACTTTGTTGACGTCGTGTGGCTTGGCCTCTATATTTTGGTGTACTGGTTGTAATCAGCACAGACACAAAAAAGCCCGCGATAAGCGGGCTTTTTTGTGAGTCAAATTTATGTAGGTTTTATTTCCATCACAAACGACCCTGCTGTGAGAGTTGCCTGTAGAGGTTCTAGCGTTGTGCTGAGACTGCCTTTAAAGAAATTGATACACGAGTTCAACCAGCGCGGAGCGCTAGTCCATGTGGTTTTGTGCTCGGTGAGCTTGTAGATGCGGATGCGCGGGTGCGCATCATGTAGTTGCTGCAAGCTACCACCTTCTTTCCAGTTTTCGAAAATCACAAAGGCATGAAAATCAGCTGGGCAGGTGGAAAGGATGGCATCAATTACTAATTTTTCAAATCCCTCCACGTCGATTTTGATGACGCCCTGAGTCAGTTTTTTGGTGGCAAGCGATGCAAATAATTGTGCAAGTCGTTCGGCCGCAGGCTCAATGGCGACATCTAACACGTCGTAGTTTTTTAAATCAAATTTGCCGTGCCCGTCCTTGGACGATAGCAAGGCTTCGTCGTATTCATTGCTGCTCGATTTAACAAAGGCGCCCCCCCAATTGTCATAAGGCACATAGAGTTGCAGGATTTCTTGTTTTGTACCTAGTCCGTATTCGTGGATGATGTAGTTACGATGGCGTAGCGCAATCTTTGCATTCACTTTCAAAATGCTGAGGCAATTGGGGTTGGGCTCAAACATATGAATCTCTTGAAAGCCAGCCCCCGATTGGCATGACGACAGTCCAATGTTGGCGCCAATATCAATAAAAAAATCGGCGTAACCACTACCTGCCAAATGATCAATCAAAGCTTTGATTTCAGGCTCGTACACGCCATTGGCGAGCGGAGCAAAAGAAATAATATCGCCACCCCTAAAAAATAGCGGTAACGCTCGCTTAGTTAGTTTTTTATACGCGCTAAGTTTGAGCTTGTTTTTTCTATACGCACTGTAACTTAGGCGGTAGTTGAAACGCTGGAGCGTGGATGCAGTCATTGACATTTTTGCTTTACTTAAGAGGTAGGCCCGTAGGCTGAATCCAGCCCATTTGCCACGACAACAAAACACAAATAAACAGCGTGACCGAAAGGGCGATACGCACAGTAAGCGCACGTGCCATGCCGCGTTGTTTGGCAGACTTTTGATCGCCATCGCTTGCGTGCTCAGATGGCCTGCGCAGCATAAAAAAGCCTGCCGAGGCCAAGCTTGCGATAATCAAGAGTAAAAATAAAGCAATGAAATAACCCATGTATAGCACTCCTAAGAACGGTTCCCGTTATGACCTTCGATTTTGGATCGTTACATTATCCGCATTGCTGATGGTCGGACTGATGTTTTCGTTGGGAATATGGCAATTAGATCGTGCGGCGCAAAAAGAAAAACTAAGCCAAGAGCGGCACAGTGTTCAGCCAATCAGGCTTAGCGGGCAATGGGCTGCTCAGCAGACGCTCTATGTAGACAATCGCCAAATGAACGGCAAGCAAGGGTTTTTTGTCGTTACGCCGCTTGTGATTTCAAGTGCTGAGTATGTTTTGGTTGAGCGAGGCTGGATTTCTCGCGATTTTATGGATCGTAAAAAATTGCAGCCCATTCAAACCCCTACGGCTGCCATAAGCATTGACGTGCGCCAGCTGACTGATCCTGTGCCCCCCGCTGTCTTTGCCAAAGAGTCAGTCATGGAGTACCCGATTGTTCAATTTATTGACCTTGGATACATGGCAAAAATCTTACCAGATAAGGTCTATAAGGGCATGGTTCGGCAGCTAGGGGATGCGAGCGAAGGTCTCAAGCGCGATTGGTATGAACCTGCCAGCGGTGTTGAAAAGCACTATGGTTACGCCCTTCAGTGGTTTGCGATGAGCGCAACTGTTCTAGGGCTGTATCTTTGGTTTCAATGGATTAAGCCAAAATTAACGAAGCAAATATGAATGATTCACCCCTCGATTTAACCGTCCACAAACTACCCGCGACTGGCACATCTGCCATAGATGCAAGTCGCACTAAGGTGGGTCGTTGGAAGATGTTTGCGGTGCTTTTTATCTGCGCGACGCCTGTTATTGCGTCTTATCTGACTTACTACGTTATTCGCCCCAATAATGTGAAGAGTTTTGGTGAGCTTGTGCAGCCGCAGCGCCCGATGCCAACTTTGGCCGCAACGACATTGGATGGCAAGCCTACGACGCTTGCGGCTTTGCGTGGCCAGTGGCTGCTGGTCAGCGTCTCAGGCGGCGTGTGTGCCAAGCCTTGTCCCGATCACCTCTATATGCA
>CANBRV010000252.1 GCA_947372005.1 Comamonadaceae bacterium
TAACGACCTGCCAACGCAAGGACAAGAGTCTACGCAAACAACCATAGATCCTGCCGCAGAAGGTTTTTCGGGCGTGGTGTTTAAGGTGCAAGCCAATATGGATCCTTCGCACCGCGACCGCATCGCCTTTGTGCGCGTGTGCTCGGGCAAGTACGTGAGCGGCATGCGGCTCAAAGTGCAGCGCAGCGCTAAAGAACTACGCCCCACCTCGGTCGTCACCTTTATGAGCCAACGCCGCGAAGCCGTGGAAGAAGCCTATGCAGGCGACATCATTGGCTTTACCACGCACGGCGGTGTACAGCTGGGCGACACAATTACCGAAGGCTTGGCAGCGCAATCCAAACTGCAATTTACGGGGCTGCCCTTCTTCGCGCCTGAACTTTTTCAAACGGTTGAACTGGCCAACCCGATGAAAAGCAAGCAGCTTCAGCAGGGTTTGCAACAGCTCGGCGAAGAAGGTGCGATTCAAGTCTTTAAGCCATTGCACGGCGGCAATATGTTGCTCGGCGCTATTGGTCAGTTGCAGTTTGAGGTGGCGCAACACAGGCTAAAAGGCGAGTACAGCGTAGAGACAAGGCTAGGCGGCTCCAACTTCGTCGGCGCACGCTGGATTAGCGCCGACACACCTGAGGAGCTACGCGAGTTCACCGATAGAAACGCTGTCAAACTAGCCGAAGACAGTGCAGGCGCGTTGGCGTATTTACTCACCTCGCCCTACGATTTGCGCCTGACGCAAGAAAGACATCCTAAGATTCACTTTCATGCGCTCAGGGAGCATTCGGGGCTACAACTTCAGAAGAGCTAGATCTGGTTCAGCGCATGCTCTAAATGCTGCACAGTTCTGTCCACGTTGTGCAGCTTATCTAAGCCAAACAGGCCAATGCGGAAGGTCTTGAAATCCGCACCTTCGTCACACTGCAAAGGCACGCCAGCAGCGGTTTGCAGGCCGAGGTCGATAAATTTCTTGGAGCTTTGAATGCCTGCATCTTCGGTGTAGCTGACCACCACGCCAGGTGCTTGGAAGCCTTTGGCTGCTACGCTCTGAAAGCCACGTCCTTCTAGGAGTGCGCGCACTTTATCGCCCTGCTCTTGCTGCAACGCTTTTGCAGTGTCAAAGCCCATGGATTCGGTCTCGAGCATCGTATCGCGCAAACGCGAGAGCGCATCCGTTGGCATGGTTGCGTGATACGCATGACCACCGCCTTCAAACGCCTCCATGATTTGCAGCCACTTCTTCAAATCCATCGCAAAGCTGGTGCTAGTGGTTACGTCGATACGCTCACGAGCCAACTTAGACAGCGCAATCATGGCGCAGCAAGGTGAGCTACTCCAGCCTTTTTGCGGAGCCGAAATCAGAACGTCCACACCAGCTTCGACCATATCAACCCAAATCGTGCCTGATGCAATGCAATCCAGCACAAAAATGCCGCCAACGGCATGTACAGCATCAGCCACAGCTCGCATGTAGGCGGTTGGCAAGATCATGCCGGCCGAAGTTTCAACGTGCGGTGCAAACACAACCGCGGGACGCTCTTTAGCAATGGTGGCGACCACCTCTTCAATCGGCGCTGGTGCCCACGGTGCTTGCACATCGGCGCCTTGCTTGCGAGCCTTCATCACGATGGACTCTGACGGAATAGATCCCATGTCAAAAATTTGCGTCCAGCGATAGCTAAACCAGCCGTTACGAATCACCAGCACTTTTTTGCCTGTGGCAAATTGACGTGCTGCCGACTCCATGCCGAACGTACCGCTGCCAGGCACAAGCACCGAACTATGGGCGTTGTAGACCTTCTTGAGCATGCGAGAAATGTCGCAAGCGACACTGCGGAACTTGACCGACATGTGATTGACCGCACGATCGGTATAGACGACTGAATATTCGAGAAGACCTTGTGGGTCGACATTAGGTAGTAATCCTGGCATGAAAGAACTCCGTAGAAATAAGGGTTTTGAATAACTGCATTAGCTTACCATGCAAGGCATCGCCCAAAGAGGAGCCTTTCATGATTGAAACTACGATTCAAACACTGCCTCATGGCATCGACTTATCCATCCGCACGTGCGGGCCGCGCGGTCGCCCTGTGCTGGTGTTCCTACACGGTTTTCCCGAAGCTGCCTTTGTATGGGACGAGTATCTAGAACAATTCGCTAAGCCCGAGAACGGCGGCTATCGCGCTATAGCCCCAAATTTACGCGGCTTCGAGCGATCAAGCAGCCCTGCAGACGTGCCTGCTTACCGCGCCAAGCATTTGGTACAAGACATCACTGCACTCATCGAGTCGGAGGTTGGCAAGGAGGGCAAACTCGCTTGCCTCATTGCACACGACTGGGGCGGCGCAGTCGCTTGGAACTTGGTGAATCAACTTCCACATCTTCAAAAAAAGCTTGTCATCATTAATTCGCCACATCCGGGTACGTTTTTGCGTGAACTGCAAAATTCATCCGAGCAACATGCTGCTAGCCTGTACATCAACTTTCTTGCACGCCCCGATGCACCGGCCTTGCTGGCAGAAAACGACTTTGCGCGGCTATGGCCTTTTTTTGAAAACATGGATGCAACTTGGCTTACAGACAGCATCAAAAACCAATATCGAGAAGTTTGGAGCATGGGGCTCAGAGGAGGTTGCAACTACTACGCCGTCTCACCCATGAAGCCTGATGAGAACATCAAAAATCTTGTGCTGCCGCCAGAAATGTTCACCATCAACATTCCGACGCAGATCATTTGGGGAATGGGTGATATCGCGCTGCGTCCCGAACTATTGGATGGGCTGCAAGACTACATCGCGGACTTGCGTATTCACAAGATTGACGATGCTACGCACTGGATCACGCATGAGCAGCCAGCGCTTGTTAAACAGCTGATTAGGGATTTTTTGCGTTAGCCCTGTAACCATCTGGATCGCCATAAGGATTAGGACCCCCATTGCCATTGGCATCCCGAGGTTGATCCTTAAAGCGCCTATGCACCCAGTAATACTGCGTGGGCATGGCACGTACCCACTTTTCAAGCTCGCGGTTCATACGCAGCGAGTCTGCTTCTAAATCCGCATCGGCGTCGCCACTTGGATAGTTCTCCCAAGCAGGATGAACCTGTGTCTCATAACCCGACTTTGTCATGCGCGTTATGACTGGCACGACTTTGGCGCGGCCAAGCTTGGCATAGCGCGGCAAGATAGGCAGCGTGGCAGCGGTGTTGCCAAAAAAGGGCAGGAAGAACGAATCGTCGGGCTCATAATTCATGTCAGGGAGCAAATACAGTGGCTCGCCTCTTCGCATAGATTGAACAGCAGC
>CANBRV010000253.1 GCA_947372005.1 Comamonadaceae bacterium
GAAATCACGTTGGTTGGCACGAAAGCCGACACGTCACCTGCTTGGGTTTCAATAATTGGCAAAGCCGTGAGTGAACCCGTCTTACCTTTGACAGCGCCCTTAGTGAAGGCTTCCACGTAATCTGCATTCACGCGCGATGCGCGCTCCAGTAAACGGCTGTGGAGATAGAACACATCGCCAGGATACGCTTCACGGCCTGGTGGGCGACGGAGTAACAAAGACACTTGTCGATACGCCACCGCTTGCTTGGATAAATCGTCATATACGATCAGCGCGTCTTCACCGCGATCGCGGAAGTACTCACCCATCGTGCAACCAGAGTAGGCAGACACATACTGCATAGCAGCAGATTCAGAAGCAGTCGCTGCCACCACAATGGTGTAAGCCATCGCACCAGCCTGCTCGAGTGAGCGCACCACGTTTTTAACGGACGATGCTTTTTGACCAATCGCCACGTACACGCAAGTGACGTTTTGACCTTTTTGGTTAATGATGGCATCAATCGCAACAGCGGTCTTACCTGTTTGACGGTCACCAATGATCAGTTCGCGTTGACCGCGACCAACCGGCACCATCGAGTCAATCGACTTCAAGCCAGTTTGCAATGGCTGATCCACAGATTTACGAGCAATCACGCCTGGCGCAACTTTTTCAATCACGTCTGTCATCTTGGCATTGATGGGACCTTTGCCGTCAATAGGCTGGCCCAATGCATTGACCACACGGCCAATCAATTCGGGACCCACTGGCACTTCCAAAATACGGCCTGTGCACTTAACGGTGTTACCTTCAGAGATGTGCTCGTAAGCACCCAAAATAACGGCGCCAACAGAGTCACGCTCCAAGTTCAGCGCGAGGCCAAACGACGGCTGACCATCAGCGCCAGCAGGGAACTCAAGCATCTCGCCTTGCATTACATCAGACAGGCCATGAATACGCACAATACCGTCGGTCACGGACACAACCGTACCCTGGTTACGCACATCGGTATTAGCCGTCAAGCCTTCGATACGGCTTTTAATTTGCTCGGAAATTTCTGCGGAATTGAGTTGCATGACTCGTCCTTCTTTTGTTTAATTTCAATAAATTCGTAAATGCGTGCTGAGAGCCTTAAGCCACCAACGCCGCTTTCATTTGATCCAAGCGGGCTCGCACCGAAGTGTCCAGCACCTCGTCACCGACCACCACACGCACACCACCAATCAAACTCTCATCAATTTGCACCGTGCTATTCAATTTTCGAACGAAGCGCTTCTCTAGCAAAGCCACCAAGTCTGCAAGTGCTACTCCATCAATTGGAAACGCGCTATATATCACAGCATCATTCACGCCCTGCGCCGAATTTTTCAATGTTTGAAACTGGGCTGCAATTTCAGGCAAAGCATTCAGACGACCATTCTCAACAATCACGGCCAAGAAATTGGAAGCGGCACTGCTTGGCTGCACTTTTGCAACCGAAACAACCAGCTCAATGATTTGCGCATTCGTCGCCTTAGGATTGCCAGCGAACTCTAAAAGCGCCGCATCCGATGCCACAGCAGCAAAGCTATTTAGCCATGCTTGCGTACCGGCGAGATCCGCCTTAGAAGCCTGAAATAAAGCTTCAGCATAAGGACGTGCGATGGTTGCAATTTCAGCCATGGTGCTCTCTTACAGTTCTTTTTTAAGCTGACCTAAAAGATCGGCATGGACAGTTGCATTGACTTCGCGGCGCAGAATTTGCTCAGCACCTTTGACAGCCAGCGCAGCAACCTGCTCACGCAGCGCTTCACGGACTTGCACGCTTTGGGCAACGGCCTCAGCTTTAGCAGCCGCGACAATCTTGGCGCCTTCGTCAGATGCACGCGCTTTGGCTTCTTCAACCATCACCTGCGCACGACGCTCAGCATCAGCCAAACGAGCAGCCGCATCACCACGTGACGCTACCAACTCAGACTCAACGCGCTTGTTAGCAGCAGCAAGTTCTAGCTTGGCGTTGTCAGCAGCATCGAGGCCAGACTTAATTTTTTGCGCACGCTCATCTAGTGCCGCAACAATTGGAGGCCACACGAATTTCATCGTGAAGAGCACCAACAGAAACAGAACTGTGAGCTGTGCGAAAAATGTTGCGTTAATACTCACGACAACACCCCTCTATCTAATTACTTGACCAAAACAAATGGGTTAGCGAACGCGAACATCATCGCGATACCAACACCAATCAGGAAAGCTGCGTCGATCAGACCAGCCAACAAGAACATCTTTGTTTGGAGTTCGTTCATGAGCTCTGGCTGGCGTGCAGCAGATTCAAGGTATTTGCTACCCATGATGCCGATACCAATACAAGCACCCACAGCGCCTAGACCAATAATCAAACCAGCTGCCAATGCGACAAAGCCAAGTACGTGTTCCATTTTGAAGCTCCTAAAAAGAATGGATAGTTAAAGAAAAAAAGAAAAACCTACAAAAACTAAAATCAATGCGCGTCGTGAGCTTGCCCCACGTACACCAATGTCAACATCATGAAAATAAACGCCTGCAGTGCAACAATCATGATGTGGAAAATCGCCCAGCCCGTGCCAGCGAGCACATGACCAAACCAAAGCGCAATACCAGTTGCCGATCCAAAACCAACCGCACCCATAAGTGCAATCAGCATGAACACCAACTCGCCCGCATACATATTGCCAAACAATCGCATGCCGTGTGAAACCGTTTTAGCCGTGAACTCAATCAGCTGCATACCAAGGTTCAACACCGACATGAGAGCAAACAGAAACCAAGAAATCGGGTTTGTGAGCTTAGGATGCACCGTACCAAACGGGGCACTAATCATCTCGTGGCCCCAACCACCAAGACCCTTGATCTTGATGTTGTAGTACAAACACACCAACAACACCGCAGTAGACATACCCAGCGTACTGGAAAGATCAGCTGTAGGCACAACGCGGAAAAAATGGATTGTGTGATCGAGATGGGTTGCCTCAAAAATCTTATGAAACAAATCAATGGGCAAGAAATCCATTGAGTTAAGCAAGAAAACCCACATAAAAACAGTCAAAGCCAACGGTCCAACGAACTTGCGCGAAGTTGCATTATGGACAATCGACTTGGCCTGCGTATCAACCATCTCCAAAAGGATCTCAACCGCAGCCTGCATGCGGCCTGGCACACCAGATGTCACGGACCGAGCCACACGCCACATCACAAACAAACCCAAAACACCCAAGGTAATAGACCAAAAGAGTGAGTCAATATTGAATACGGAAAAATCAATGATCCCGCTTTGCTTACCTGACTGCCAATGCGTCAAGTGAT
>CANBRV010000254.1 GCA_947372005.1 Comamonadaceae bacterium
ATTTCGGGTAACTCAGCGCTAGCTGTTTGCGCATAAGAAAAAATACAAGAGTAGCAGCCTAGAGCAAGAATCCACTTGCGAAAAGCGAAAGATGAAGACATAAAAACCTCGATTTAAAAACGACAAAAGGAATGTGTTTTAGATCGAAGTTTTAGGAGGTGCGCGGGCTTGGTAGACAAGCGAAGGTGAGGTGAAAAAGGCGGTGACTTCAAGCCGTGCTGTTTGAAAGGCAAACACGGGCAAAGCCAATACAGGCAGGGTTTGTGAAAGCGCTAGACCTGTGCATTGCAAATCTAGTAATTGGCAATCCGATTTGTTTTGCTGCGAGTGCTCGGGCAGAATTTTCTCTAACTGCGAGCCCTTCTGGTACAAGTCGGTGTGCGAATGCTTGTGCACCACGCCAGCAAACTGCAGCCATAAAAACCCGACCAAGACCAGCCATAGCCACAGGCGTTTAGCCGCTGGCTGATGGGTTATGTGGCTTTGATTGCTTGTCATGGAGCGGTTCATTCTACAATTGGCAGCTTCATGAGCGCCTTGCTACGTCTCCTCCACTACTCTCGCCAATCTGGCCGATTGATTCAATCGGTGCTGATGGCGTTTGTGCTGTCGCTTGGTGTCGCGATTGCCGCGCCTGCTGTGCAGGCCGCCAACCTCACGCCCGATCAGCAAATTATTTGCGTGGGCTCTGGTGGCATGAAGGTCATCACCTTTGCGGCTGACGGCACGGCGCTAGAGACGCAAACCACACATAGCCTAGACTGCCCGCTGTGCATGGCCTCAGGGGCATTGCCGCCCACAAGCCATTCTACGCGTGGCTTACCAGCCATTGCCTTTGCGCAGCCCATGCTGCATGGCCTGCAAGCGCACAGCATTTTTGAATCACGCGCACCGCCTGCGCGCGCACCACCACTGCATTCTTAAAAATTTAAATCGCTGGAGCAAGGCTTTTGCCTCTCCAACTCTTTTTCTTTTTTTGAGATTGCCATGAAAAAATTATTTATTGCTGGCGCGTGGTCGCTGGCCTTCTGTTTTGAGCTACTTGCTCAAACACCCGCTCCCGAACAAACCAAAGAACTCGGCACGGTAACGATTACTTCGGGACGCCCGACCTCACTGCCTAGTCAAATCCCGACCACGATGGAGGGCGTCAAAGCAGAGCAAATCGCCCAGAGCATCAACGCCACCGACAGCGAAGACGCACTCAAATATCTACCAAGCCTGCTCATCCGTAAGCGCTACATCGGCGACTACAACCACGCTGTGCTGGCATCTCGCGTATCTGGCACAAACAACTCAGCACGGTCGGCCGTCTATGCCGATGGCATTTTGCTGTCCAACTTTTTAGGTAATGGCGCCACTTACGCGCCGCGCTGGGGCATGGTGACGCCCGAAGAAATTGACCGCGTCGATGTGCTCTATGGTCCGTTTTCAGCGGCCTACCCAGGCAATTCTGTCGGCGCGATTGTGGACTATCAAACCAAGATGCCCACCGCATATGAAGCGCACGCCAAGATTGGTGCGACTAGCTCACCCTTCTCACTCTATGGCACCCAAACAACGGCTCGCTCTACTCAGGCCAGCGCCTCTGTCGGCAATAAGAGCGGCGACTGGGCTTGGTGGATGGACTTTAGTCAAACACGTAGCGCTGGACAGCCCATGGGCTGGCTCATCAAACCTGCGTGCGGCGCAGTTGCGATAGCAGCCACAGCCACGTCGCCCGCAGTTCCCGCGTGCGCAGGCGCCGCAACTGCCGTTAATGGTGCAGTCCCTGCACTTGACCGATTTGGCAATCCCAATGCTGTACTGGGTACAACGACCGCCTACGACACGGTGCAAAATCACGCCAAAATTAAACTGGCTTACGACATCACCAGCACTTTAAGAGTCCACTACAGCCTTGGCACTTGGAACAATACCTCCGAGGGTCGCTCGCAAAGCTATCTCACCAACGCGGCTACAGGCGCTGTAATTAATAGCGGTGTGGTCAGCAGCGGCGGCAACAAATACTCTTTAGGAGCTTCAGACCTCACCATGAGTAACGAATCGCTGCGCCAGATGATGCAGACCTTCTCGCTCAAATCCAATACCAAAGAGCGCTTCGACTACGAACTCTCGCTCAGTCAATACCGCTACTTGCAAGACGACAACCGTGCGCCGACTACCTATGCGAATGGTTTATCTGGTGGCGCAGGGTCTAACACCGATGGCGCAGGTACTGGCTGGACTGCCTTTGCCAGCAAGGGCACGTACCGACCTAATGGATTGCGGGGCAAGCACATTTATGACTTTGGCTATCAACAAGATGGCTACGTGCTCAGTCAAATTAAATCCAACATCACCACCAATTGGACCAGCGGCGCGGCAGGCACGCTTGCCAACCAAGTAGCGGGCAATACGCGCTTGCAAAGTCTGTGGGGACAAGACACATGGCGCATGTCCAAAGACTGGAAGGCAGTACTCGGTCTGCGCGGCGAAAGGTGGACGGCTTTTAATGGCCTGACCAACAACCCTAGCGGTACGCCTGCCGTAAATACGGCGTATCCTCTTCGCACCGAGAATGCCCTCTCGCCCAAAGCAGCGCTTTCGTTTCAAGCAAGGCAAGACATTGTTTTGAAAGCCTCGATTGGTCGCGCAGTTCGCTTCCCCACGGTGCAAGAGCTGTATGGCAATGTCGGCACAACCACCTCACAATTTATCAACGATGCCAATTTGCAACCCGAAAAATCGGTCACATCCGAGTGGTCGATAGAAAAGGATTTGGGAAATGGCCTCTTGCGCACCACGCTATTTTTTGAAGACACCCGTAACTCGCTCTATTCGCAAACGGCGTATGACGCGACAGCAAACGCCAACATCACGCGTGTGCAAAACGTGGGGCGTATCAAATCACAAGGGGTTGAAATTTCGTACCAAGCGGTCGATGTGGTCACACGCGGCTTAGATATTTCCAGCAGCCTGACTTACACCGAATCGAAGATTCGCGAGAACGCGGGTTATGTCTTTTCGCCTGGCGACACCATCGGTGCGTATCAGCCACGCGTGCCGCTATTTCGCGCCACCGGTCTCATCGGCTATCGCTGGAGCGACAAGCTAACAACATCACTGGGCGCGCGTTACAGCGGCGTTCAATACACCTCGCTCAACAACCTAGATGTCAATGGCTTTGCCTACCAAGGCGCAAGCAGATTTTTTGTGATGGATACGCGCCTGCGCTATCAAATCGATAAGACCACCAGCTTTGCGTTTGGCATTGATAACCTCAATAACTACACCTACTGGAACTTCCACGC
>CANBRV010000255.1 GCA_947372005.1 Comamonadaceae bacterium
TTTATATTATGTTAAATTAATAATCTATTAGCCATGAACCTTCATCAACTCCGCTTTGTGCAAGAAGTAGCACGGCGCGGCCTTAATCTCACAGAGGCAGCCAAGGCGCTACACACCAGTCAGCCGGGGGTGTCCAAAAGCATCTTGGAATTAGAAGCTGAGCTTGGCATTGATATTTTTGTTCGGCACGGTAAACGTATCAAAGCTCTGACTGAGCCAGGGCAGGAGGTTTTAAAAACGGTTGAGATCATCATGCGCGAATTGGGTAATCTGCGCCGTATTGGTGAGCAGTACACCGCACAAGACAGCGGCACACTGAGCATTGCGACCACGCATACGCAGGCAAGGTATGTACTGCCAGCACCCATTAGTCGTTTGCGTACCGAATTCCCTAAAGTCAATGTCAGCCTACATCAAGGCAATCCCAACCAAGTCGCGCGAATGTTGATTGATGAAACAGCCGAGATTGGCATCGCAACCGAGTCGTTGGCAGATTATTCCGAACTGGTTACCCTTCCCTGTTACGAATGGCAGCATATGCTGGTGATGCCAGAAGACCATCCACTGGTTGGCAAAAAACAACTGTCGCTAGCGGATTTAGCGGCATACCCTTTGATTACCTATCACCCTACTTTTACGGGACGTACCAAAATTGACGCGGCATTTCACCAAGCTAAGCTGCATCCGCGTATCGCACTAGAAGCGATTGATTCCGACGTGATTAAAACCTATGTGGCCTCTGGCATGGGCGTTGGCATTTTGGCAGAAATGGCGATCCGAGATGAACTGGCAGGCCAATCCATGCTTGAAAAGCCCCTACAGATAAGGTCTGGAGGCCATTTGTTTGGAAAAAATATTACTAGAATTGCCTTCAAGCGCGGTGCGTATTTGCGTAATTTCGTCTATTCGTTTGCGATGGCGCTTGCGCCCGAGCTCACTAAATCTGACATCGATAAAGCCCTTAATCCTTAATTTTTTCTTCATTTTTAGCCAATGACAACCCCTGCGATTCAAACCAAGCTCCCCGCCGTTGGCACAACTATTTTTACCGTCATGTCGACTTTGGCAGCAGAGAAAAACGCTGTCAATCTGGGGCAAGGCTTTCCTGACTTCAACTGCGACCCCCAACTTGTCGATGCAGTGACTGCGGCCATGCAGCAAGGGCTGAACCAATATCCGCCGATGGTGGGCATCCCTACCCTGCGCCAAGCGGTTTCCGATAAAGTAGTTGCACTACACGGCAAACGATACGATGCAAACAGCGAAATCACCATCACTGCAGGTGCCACACAAGCCATCATCACAGCCATTTTGGCTATTGTGCAAGCGGGTGATGAAGTTATCGTTTTAGAGCCTTGCTACGACAGCTATGTTCCCAATATCGAGCTAGCAGGCGGTATTGTGGTCCGTGTGCCGCTCACTCCCAAAACCTTTCGACCTGATTTTGACAAGATAAGCGCCGCCATCACGCCCAAAACCCGCGCCATCTTGATTAACTCGCCCCACAACCCTAGTGCGACCATCTGGACTGAGGCCGAGATGCTCCAATTGCAAGAAATCTTGCAGCCAACCAACATCTTTTTAATTAGCGATGAGGTGTACGAGCATATGGTTTTTGATGGCAATACGCATCAGAGCGCGGCCAGATTTGCAGGCCTTGCTGACCGTGCGTTTATCGTCTCCAGCTTTGGTAAAACCTTTCACGTGACAGGTTGGAAAGTCGGCACCGTTTGCGCACCAGCTAGCTTGACGACTGAGTTTAGGAAGGTTCATCAATTTAACGTCTTCACAGTCAACACGCCGGTCCAGTATGGCTTGGCGAGCTACTTAGCAGATCCAGAGCCTTACCTCGCGTTGCCTGCTTTTTACCAAAAGAAACGGGAGTTGTTCCGCGCTGGACTTGCAAAAACCAAGTTCAAAATTCTGCCATCTGAGGGCAGCTACTTTCAGTGCGTGGACATTACCGAAGTGTCGGATTTGTCAGAGGCAGAGTTTTGTAAGTGGCTGACGAGCGAGATTGGCGTAGCGGCAATTCCGCTCTCGGCTTTCTATGGCGATGGATTCGATCAGCGCGTGGTTCGGTTTTGTTTTGCCAAGAAAGACGAAACGCTAAACCTAGCGCTAGATCGGCTAGCTAAGCTCTAAAGGATCTTAATTTTGATAGAACCGTTGCTCAGCAATGGCAAGCAATCCATCAAAAATTAAGTTATCAACGAGTTCAAATGGCGTACTCATACTAGGAGCCATCTTCCACCCTGCTCCGCCTGTCATGATGCAATGCGGCTCTTGCTTGCAATGCTCCCGCACGTGATTCATCATTCGCTCGACTGCCCCAGCAATCGCGTAGGTGCCGCCGCTAGTCAATGCGTCACTCGTATTAGTCGGAAATGGCACCACATCGCCTGTTGGGACGTGAAGGCCCGCCGTTCCTGACTCTAATGCTTTGAGCATGATGCCATGACCAGGAATGATGAAGCCACCTAAAAACTTACCTGATGGATCAATCGCTTCCACAGTCACTGCTGTGCCCACCATCACCACAACAAGCGGCTTATTTGCAAAACCTTGCTGAATAGCGCGTTGCCTAGCACCAATCATTGCAATCCATCGATCTGCCCCTAGGCGCGTGGGATAGTCATAACCATTCGTTATCCCTCCCTCGGCGTCACTGGCCACCACCCACTGAGGTGTTGCTTGCCATATATCCAGCTGCTCTTTTACGCGCCCTTTTATGGCATCCCCTGCCACAATACAGCCCAAAATGTAATTGGGTACAGGCAAACTTGCCCAATCGTTTTCAGCTAATTGATCGATGTTTTCTAAAAAGCAAACGCCCTGGGATACGACAGGACTAGAAGAATGAGGGCGTTCGTATAACGACCATTTCAAGCGAGAGTTTCCGATGTCGAGAGCGAATAGCATGCGCGTGATTCTAAAACTGTGCGATATCGGCGCTCTCAAGCACGCGCTTATCACTACCTCGCTTAGCAACGGACAGCATGGCTCGTCCCATTTGCTCGGTCGTCACAATCTTGCTAGGAAGTAACTTGCGCAGCAGCGTGATGAATGGTGAGCCTAGAAAAAATCCAACGCGGTAAAGCCCATTTCGTGCAATCTCGCCATTCACGGCTTGGACAGCGAGCGGTCTAAACATCACCGCTTGTTTGATCGGCAAGGCGAGTAGGGCCTGCTCCACCTGCCCCTTCACCCGCATCCAAAGCGACTTGCTTTGCGCCGTGCCGTCCGTACCAGCGCCCGAAACATATGTCAATGTGATATTCGGGTTGAGCTT
>CANBRV010000256.1 GCA_947372005.1 Comamonadaceae bacterium
GGTTTGCGCGAAGTCCCCAGCGGCCGCATTGGCGAGCTAGTCATGCGCGAACTCAAAAAGCTCGACAAAGTGGCCTACGTGCGTTTTGCCAGCGTGTACCGCAGCTTTGAGGACATTGACGAATTCAAAACCTTGGTGGATGAGGTTCGCAAGTGACAAAACCCGCAAAGTCGCCCAGCCAATCTCCAAGTATTTTTATGGCGCGGGCTCTTGCGCTTGCCGAGTCCGCGCTTTATCTCACCTCTCCCAACCCCCGCGTTGGCTGTGTCCTCGTCAATAGCGACGGTGTTGTCATTGGCGAAGGTCATACCCAAAAAACAGGTGAAGCCCATGCCGAAGTCATGGCGATTCGGGATGCAACAACCAAAGGTCACATCACCGCAGGCCTAATCTCCAAAGGCACTACGGCGTATGTCACGCTAGAGCCTTGTAGCCATCAGGGTCGCACAGGTGCATGCTCGGCAGCCCTTATTCAGATTGGCATAGCCAAAGTCATGGCGAGCTCTAGTGATCCAAATCCACTAGTTGCAGGACGAGGTTTTGCAGCGCTACGGGCGGCGGGTATTGAAGTAAACGTGGGAGATGGTGCAGATCAAGCGCATGAGCTCAACATTGGTTTTATGAAGCGAATGACAACTGGTCTACCTTGGGTTCGCATGAAAGCCGCTGTCTCACTAGACGGAATGACTGCTCTGCCCAATGGACAAAGCCAATGGATTACAGGCGAAGCCGCTCGCATCGACGGACACAAGTGGCGTGCACGTGCTTGCGCTATCCTCACTGGTATTGGTACGGTGTTGACAGATGACCCCATCCTCGATGTTCGGCATGTGGCAACGGAGCGCCAGCCAACGCTGGTATTGGTAGATAGCACGCTAGATGTGCCTTTGAAAGCTAAAATTTTTCAAACAGAAATTCTCAAAAAGCCACGTTTAATATGGATTTACTGCGCCTCCCAAGACACTAAAAAAGCCAAAGCACTAGAAGCGTTGGGGGCAACTGTCATTTGCCTGCCCAATCCATCAGGCAAGGTCGATCTAGCGGCTATGCTTCGCGACTTGGGAGAACGACAAATCAACGAATTACATGTCGAGGCAGGCTTCAAACTCAACGGTTCATTTTGGCGTGAAGGTTTGGTTGATGAGCTTTTGCTTTACCAAAGCGCACAGCTCATGGGAGCAGGACAAGGTATTGCCAACCTCGGAACATTTGAAAATCTTACTGATACGCCTAAGCTGCGCTATCATTCCATTGACCTAGTGGGTGACGATTTGCGCATCACATCAAGATTAAATAGCAAATAAAATCATATAGATATATCAATGTTTACAGGCATTATCACAGGTGTTGGCAGTATCACCAAAATTGAAAATCTCGGCGCAAATGAGAATTTTGGCAAGAGCCTCACTATCCAAGCGCCCACGGGCTACTTGTCGGATGTCGGGCTTGGCGACAGCATTGCGTTGAACGGCGCTTGCATGACCGTCACGACTTTTGATGTCGGCGCAAATCAATTCACCATTGATATTTCAGCTGAGTCACTCAGCAAAACGGCAGGCTTAGACCAAGCAGCACGCATCAATTTAGAAAAAGCGCTACGTGCGCATGATCGTTTGGGCGGTCATATCGTTAGCGGCCACGTGGATGGCGTGGGAGAAGTGACACATTTTGCTTTGATTGGCGAGAGCTGGGAGCTGCGAATTTTGTGCCCTCCTTCATTAGCTAAGTTCTTAGCGACTAAAGGTTCAGCAACTATCAATGGCGTGAGTCTGACGACTAATACCGTTCAAGATGTGGCTGGTGGCTGCGAGATCAGTATCAACCTCATCCCGCATACGATTGAAAACACGGCGCTGGGCGAGCTCAAGGTCGGTAGCCACGTCAATCTGGAAATTGATCTGATTGCACGCTACGTCGAGCGAATGCTTGGGAAATAAAAAAACGCCATGCGGTTGCATGGCGTTTTTGAATTAATCGGATAAATCCGTTTACCCCATGTGCAAACCACCATTCAGAGAGAAGTCGGCTCCTGTAGCGTAGCCACCTTCATCGGATGCAATCCATGCAATGATGGACGCGATCTCTTCTGGTGTTCCAAGGCGTTTGGCTGGCACACCAGCTACGATTTTTTCCAACACATCTGGACGAATCGCTTTAACCATGTCTGTACCAATGTAACCAGGGCTAACCGTATTAACGGTCACGCCTTTACTGGCAAGCTCTTGCGCCAAAGCCATCGTAAAACCATGCAATCCAGCTTTAGCAGTTGAGTAGTTCACTTGCCCAAACTGTCCTTTTTGACCGTTCACCGAGCTAATATTAACAATTCGGCCAAATTTGGCTTCAATCATGTCGCCCACCACTTGCTTGGTCACGTTGAACATGCTGTTGAGATTGGTGGAGATCACCGCATCCCAATCGGCCTTGCTCATTTTGTGGAACTGACCGTCGCGCGTAATGCCAGCGTTGTTCACTAGCACGCTAATCGGACCATGCGCTGCCTTGACAGCCGCAAAAGCCTCAACCGTGGAATCCCAATCACCGACATTGCCAACAGAAGCATGAAAGGTGTAGCCTTCTGCTTTTTGTTCAGCTAGCCACTTGGCGTGATCGCGTGTCGGGCCGCAACCCGCAATGACGGTGAAGCCATCTTTAGCCAAACGTTGGCAAATCGAGGTGCCAATTCCACCCATACCGCCTGTGACATAAGCTACTTTTTTAGACATATTTCTCTCCTGTTTTAATTGTTAATTCGTTAATTAGCGCTCTAGGGTCAGCGACACGCCCATACCGCCGCCAATACACAGTGCGGCCAAACCGCGTTTGGCATTTGTGCGCTGCATCTCGTGAAGCAGCGTCACCAAGATACGGCAACCAGATGCGCCAATCGGGTGACCAATCGCAATCGCGCCGCCGTTGACGTTGACACGAGCAGGATCGATATCGAGCTCTTTGTTCACCGCACAAGCTTGAGCTGCAAACGCTTCGTTCAGCTCGAACAAGTCGATATCAGATGCCTTCCATCCCGCACGGGATAAGGCTTTGCGCGATGCGGATACAGGTCCCATGCCCATCACGCTTGGATCTAAACCTGTGCTGGCAAACGAAGCAATACGCGCGAGTGGCGTGAGACCTAGCGCTGCGGCTTTAGCCGCGCTCATCACGACCACTGCTGCGGCTCCATCGTTAATGCCAGAGGCATTACCCGCTGTCACGCCGCCCGCTTTATCAAACGCCGGGCGCAATCCA
>CANBRV010000257.1 GCA_947372005.1 Comamonadaceae bacterium
CATGTGCACTCAGGCGCACTGGGTTGGGTTGGGTTGGTCTCCATGGGCTCGCTCTACTACTTGATCCCGCGCCTGTTTGGTCAGAAAAAAATGTACAGCATCCCCGCTATCGAACTGCACTTTTGGATGGCAACGATCGGCATCGTGATTTATATCGCTGCGATGTGGATTGCGGGGGTGATGCAAGGCTTGATGTGGCGCGCCATCAATACCGACGGCACTTTGACGTACACCTTTGTGGAATCGGTGAAAGCGACCTTCCCTTACTACGTGCTGCGTTTGCTTGGTGGCTTGCTTTATCTAGGCGGAATGCTCGTGATGGTGTGGAACGTCTTGAAGACCGCTACCGTACATCCCGCGGTCGATACAGCCATTCCAGCAACTGCGGTTCACGCTTAAAGGAGCGCACTTCATGTCTAACGATACAAACAAACAAGGTGCACAAGCTACATCGGGTTTCACACACGAAAAAATTGAAACCAATAACTTTTTGATGATCGTGCTCATCTTGCTGGTGGTCGCCATTGGCGGTTTGGTGGAAATCGTGCCACTCTTTTTCCAAAAAAGCACCACGGTGCCCGTGACGGGATTGCAGCCTTTATCTGCCCTTCAATTGGCGGGGCGCGATGTGTATGTGCGCGAAGGTTGTTATGGCTGTCATTCGCAAATGATTCGCCCATTCAGAGCCGAAACGCTTCGCTACGGGCACTACTCTGTCGCGGGTGAATTTGTCTACGACCACCCATTTCAGTGGGGTAGCAAGCGCACAGGCCCTGATCTGCACCGCGTGGGTGGACGGTATAGCGATGAGTGGCATCGCACGCATTTAACCAATCCGCGCGATGTTGTGCCTGAGTCGAACATGCCCGCTTACCCTTGGCTAGGACAAAACAAAGTTGATGCTGCGGCCATGCCCGCACACATGAAGGCATTACGCGTGGTGGGTGTTCCTTACTCTGACGAAGCTATATCCCAAGCATCCGCAGATGTGATTGATAAAACAGAACTCGACGCACTGATTTCCTATTTGCAAGTGCTTGGCACCTCGGTGAAATAGAAGGGAGTTTCAAATGAACACATTTTTTGATGTCAATTTTTGGCGATCAGCAACTACGGTGGTGAGCTTCTTTGTCTTTATTGGCATTTTGCTTTGGGCCTACGCGCCTAAACACAAAGCCGAGTTTGACGAAGCTGCCCTGCTCCCCTTTCAAAACGATCAGGCAAATATGAAGGAATCATCATGAGCGATTTCAATAGTAACTTTTGGTCAATTTTTATCGCAGCAGTCACCTTGGGCGGCATTGTTGCCTGCCTATTGCTGCTGCACTTTGCAGGGAAAACGACAGCCAGCGTTAGTGCCGACAACACCACAGGACACGTCTGGGACGGCGACCTGCGTGAGATGAACAACCCGCTACCGCGCTGGTGGATGTGGTTATTTATCGTGACGGCTATTTTTAGCTTGGCGTATTTGGCGCTTTATCCTGGCCTTGGAAGCTACAAAGGCAGCTTAGGCTGGACTTCGGTGCAAGAGCACGCCGAAGAAATGGCGGCAGGAGAGAAAGAAGTCGCCCCTTTGTATGCACGCTTCAGTGGAAGGAGTACCTCAGACGTCAGCAAAGACCCAGCCGCGATGGCGATTGGCGAGCGCTTGTTTATGAATAACTGCGCCCAGTGCCATGGTTCGGATGCACGTGGCGGCAAAGGATTTCCCAACTTGACCGACAACGATTGGCTGTACGGTGGGTCACCAGAAATCATCAAAGAGACGCTGCTCAGAGGCCGCAATGGCATGATGCCGCCGCTAGGTGCGGCGCTAGGATCACAAGACGACGTTAAAAACGTCGCGAACTATGTGCTCAGCTTGTCTGATTCAAAACATGACATAGTCAGAGCGCAAGCGGGTCAGGCTAAATTTGCGCTCTGTGCGGCTTGTCATGGCGCCGAAGGCAAAGGCAATCCTGCCGTCGGTGCGCCCAACTTAACCGATAAAGTTTGGTTGCATGGCTCAGGCGAGGCTGCCATCATGGCGATGATTAACAACGGTAAAAACAATCAAATGCCTGCGCAAGAAGGTAAGTTCATCGCTGATCAGTTGCATGTACTTGCGGCCTATGTTTGGGGTCTGTCAAACAACGCGGCTAAATAATTAATGACTGCACAGACCAAACTTAATGCAATTGAGGTGGTCTCGCTATACGCGTCAGAAGCCAAAATTTATCCGCGCACGGTCAGTGGCTTCTTTAGCCGCTGGCGCTGGGGTTTGGTGTTCTCAACGCAGATCATCTTCTATGGGCTGCCTTGGCTGGAATGGGGTTCTCGCCAAGCCGTGGTGTTTGATTTGGGGGCACGCCGCTTCTTTATTTTTAATTTGGTTTTGTATCCGCAAGACTTTATTTATCTGACGGGTATCTTGGTTATTTCAGCGCTGTCGCTGTTTTTGTTTACCGCTGTTGCTGGCCGTTTGTGGTGTGGCTTCGCTTGCCCACAAACTGTGTACACCGAGATTTTTTTGTGGATAGAGCGAAAAATTGAAGGCGATCGCACTGCCAGACTCAAGTTAGACAAAAGCGAGATGTCTCTTGAGAAACTGGTTAAAAAGTGGTTTAAGCACATCGTCTGGATTGGCATTGCGATGTGGACAGGCTTTACCTTTGTGGGTTATTTCACGCCGATTAGAAATCTAGCCATGGAGTTCATCACCACGAACATGGGCTCATGGGAAGTGTTTTGGGTTTTCTTTTATGGCTTTGCAACCTATGGCAATGCAGGCTTCATGCGCGAACAAGTGTGCAAATACATGTGTCCTTATGCACGCTTTCAAAGTGCGATGTTCGACAAAGACACGCTCATCGTGACCTACGACCAAGCTCGCGGTGAACCGAGAGGAGCAAGGAGCAAATCAGCGGATATCAGCACTTTGCAATTAGGCGCTTGCGTGGACTGCACACTGTGCGTTCAAGTTTGCCCCACAGGTATCGACATCCGCAAAGGTTTGCAGTACGAGTGCATCGGCTGCGGTGCATGCGCCGATGTCTGCGATGGCGTGATGGACAAAATGGGCTACGCCAAAGGCTTAGTCAAGTATTCGACTCAGCACGCCATGGCTGATGGTTTAAACAAACGCCAAATTTGGCGCCGAGTGCTTCGCCCCCGCGTCCTGATCTACACCGCGATATTGCTAGCCATTTGCTTTGCGTTAGTCACCAGTCTGGCGCTGCGTAAGCCTTA
>CANBRV010000258.1 GCA_947372005.1 Comamonadaceae bacterium
GTGTTGCCATCTCCCGCTTGCTTGCTCACGTAATCGGCAGCAATCACGCCCGCAGCGCCCGCTTTGTTTTCAACCACGACGGACGTGCCCCACATGGTTTGCAGTTTTTGGCCGACGACTCGCGCCAATGCGTCCGTACCGCCGCCTGGCGGGAAGCCCACAATGATACGGACAGCACCAGTTGGCAGCGTTTGCGCTGGAACCCAAATATGCGGGAAAGCTAAGCCAGAGGCTGCGGTTTGAATGAGTGTTCGGCGATTAGGTGTTGTGAATAGATGCGTCATAGTCAAAGCATAGTAACGGAGATCGGGTGCAACCACCTAGGTCAGTGTCGCCACGTGGAAAGTCTCTGGCATCAAACCATTTATCCGCCTCTCGTGCATTTGCTCGTAGGCTTTTTCTAGATGCCGCGTGGTTAGGCGAATATCAAATAACGGTTGATTTTGCCGATTTGCCGCTAGTTTGGCTTTGATCTCATTAAGCTTGACAGAATCACGAGCTAGGGCGAGCGCCATGTCCTCGTAAGCCTGCATGGAGGGTGCAATCATCTCGTTAAGCCCTACCGCACTTAGCAAACTAGCGGCGACGCGCGATGCAAAACTCTCACCCGGATAAGTCAACACGGGCAAGCCTGCCCACAGCGCATCTGCAGCCGTGGTGTGCGCGTTGTAGTAGCGCGTATCTAAAAATAAATCTGCCAAACCAAGTCTTGCCACATGCTGCTGATGACTATCCACTCGCTGCGCAAAAATGAGTCGCGATGGTAAAACACCACGCTTTTGCGCTTCTTTCATCAGATTCCGAACTGCGGTGCTGGACTGCTTGGAGAGCCACAGCACGCTACCATCAACTTGTTTTAAAAGTCGCATCCATACATCAAAGAGATCAGGGGTGATTTTGTAGCAATTGTTAAAGCAAGCAAACACGAAACCATCTTCA
Source organism: Comamonadaceae bacterium (assembly GCA_947372005.1). Taxonomy (GTDB): domain Bacteria; phylum Pseudomonadota; class Gammaproteobacteria; order Burkholderiales; family Burkholderiaceae_C; genus JASGCK01. The sequence continues at coordinate 940 of CANBRV010000258.1, forward strand.
GGCAATTGCTGCTCGTGCCTTGTAGGCACTATGAATGTTGACTTTTCACGGCTACTGGCGTGACTGCTAGGAAAGAAACTATGCGGTAAACGCACTATTTTTTCAGTGTAAAAATTTTCTTGATCACTGGGTATAAGCACGTGATCGCCCACGATATAGTCCATAAACGTCGCGCCCATTGTGCCAGCGTAGCCTAAATAGTTCACTTGAATGGGAGCAATGCGATGATCAAATAGTTCATTACGATTATTTTCGGTATGACCGTTTAGATTAATCGCAATGTCTAATTGCAAGGCACGGACAACATCAATCGCTTGCGCCGTCTTCATACTACTCAAATCAATCAATTGATCAAATGCCTTGATAAAGCGATCACCAATGGCACTTGTATCTGTGGGCATGAGACCGAAGCCATACACATCAAACCTATGACGATCATGTGATTCGAATAAGGCGATGCTGAGTTGTCCAACAGGATGCGCTCTAAAGTCAGATGAAAAATACCCAATGCGAATTTTTTCACCCTCCGTTTTTGTGGGAGCGATAAAATCAAGCTCATCTACAACGGAATCATCATCAATAAATATTTCGGCGCATCGTTTTTGTTGTGCGCTAGTGCTGGGCATTGATAGCAGCTCAAAGGGCATCGAAACTCTAGCGGTGGTGTTTTGATTGAGTTGGTTTAAAACAGTAGTGAACTCTTGCTCAATATCTGTCCAATCACACAGTAAAAGTTTGGCATGAAGCCTTAGACTATGCCCATAGTCAACATCGCGCACAACGACTACATCAATAGCTAACAGATGCTCAAAGCATTGCATAGCCAACTCAGACTGGCGCTTCGCAAAAAAGACTTTCCCCATATTAAAATGCGCTCTGACATAGTCGGAATTGAGTGCAATGGCTTTTGCATAGCTTGCCAGCGCGGCATCTAATTTGGTTAATAAGGCTAATACCACTCCGCGATTGAAATAAGCATCTGGAAAATTTGACTTTAATTCAATAGCATGCTCGTAATAGACTAGTGCCTCGTCATAGCGTTTGAATCTGAGTAATACATTTCCTAAATTGGAGTAGGCATCTGCCAATCTGGGATTGAACTGGATCGCCTTGCGACAGCTACTTAGCGCAGCATCGTATTGCCGCAACTCTTTTAATGCCACCCCGCGCGCAGAATAAGCCTCAGCATATGCTGGTTGAAGCATTATTGCTTGGTCATAACTGATGACAGCCGCCTCAAATTGTTTGAGCTTTTGCTGCGAATTACCTCGGTTGAGATAAAGAACGGCGTACTGCGGCTGTGTAGCAATGGCTTGGTTGTAGCTAACAATTGACTCTTCAAATCGCCCAAGCTCATATAAAACGATGCCGTAGTTATATTGAAAAATAGGATGTTGAGAATTAAACGCAATTGCTTGGGCAATAAGATCATGAGCACGTTGAAATTCATTCTCTTTGATGGCAATAGTTCCCAATAAATGCAGGGCATCTGGGTTGTGTGGTTGCAATTTAAGAACATCCCGGTAGATCACTTTGGCCTGCGCCAAATGACCTTGCTGGTGCAGAGCGACAGCGTATCGCAAATTAACAAGAACTTGCGTTGCTGACGAATCTGCCCGAGTTGTCTGTTTCGCTTTACTTGCCTTGCCCATTTTTTTAATTGACCCAGCGCCGTGCGTTACGCCAAAGTTCCATCCACGGACTGTAGGAATCAAGACCGCCTGTGCTGCTTAAATCCGTCCAGCTCATCTGCACGTTTCTAAACACGCGTTCAGGATGCGGCATCATGGCTGTGAAGCGCCCGTCAGCCGTGGTCACTGCAGTCAATCCACCTGCGCTACCATTTGGATTCGCTGGATATTGCTCGGTGGGTTGACCGTTACTATCCACAAATCGCATCGCTGGAACCACGAGTCCTGCATCACCACGGTGCGCAAAGTTAGCGTAGCCCTCGCCATGCGCAACGGCAATGGGCAAGCGGCTTCCCGCCATGCCTGCTAAAAAGAGGCTTGGCGACTCCAAGATCTCGACTTGCGACAAACGTGCTTCAAAGCGGCCACTTTGGTTATGCGTAAAGCGCGGCCATGCCTCGGCGCCCGGGATGATGTCAGCCAACTCAGCAAACATTTGACAACCATTGCAAACGCCAAGTCCGAAAGTGTTGCCACGTGCAAAGAAGGCTTCAAACTGATCGCGCAGCTTGGCGTTGAACGTGATGCTTCGCGCCCAGCCCACGCCTGCGCCCAGCGTATCTCCGTAGCTAAACCCGCCGCAAGCCACCATGCCAAT
>CANBRV010000259.1 GCA_947372005.1 Comamonadaceae bacterium
CCCCGTTGCGCCTGCTTGCGCGGGATACCAAACTTCTAGCGTAATCGGGCGGTTGTAGCGCGGCAGCACTACTGGTTTGGGAGCTTTCGGGTCAATTTGCAGTACGTCAATCTGATTGGGATTGACAACTTGCAAAGTGCGCACACCAAGGCTGTGAGTGCCGTAAGCGGCTAGGGCAGGCGCATCTGCTCTGATGGTGTCGATTCGATTTTGTGCCAACGGTGTGGACATGGGTATTAGTCCTAAAGTCAAAACGGCTAGGCCTGTTAAAAGCGATTTCATCACGTCTCCTTAGTTATTTGTCAGCATGATAGTGGTTGACGCAAACCATCTCCGTATTCGCGAAGCCTTGCTAACACTGCCTTGCCAGCCATATTTGGCTCGGAAGCCTCATTCAATGTGGCTTGCAACTTATCAATCTCTTCAAAATAGCCTTTTAGCGTTCGCGCATTTCCTGCGCCATCCACCAAGCGTGCGCGGCAGTGCTCGTGCCACGCGGGTTGCTCCTCGGCGTTCAAACTTTGTGCGAAGTTGCGCGCGCGGTAGCGCCAAAACACCTCGTCCAAACGCGGGTCATCAAACGCAGGTATCTTGTTGCCCAGCTTCTCGGGCGCCGTCATCGCTTGCTTTTGCAATTGCGCCAGCGTGCGTCTATCGGCATCGTTGATAAAGCCATCGTAGAGCGCTTCGTCCACGTCAGGCGGCACGTTGTTGTCGTTGGCAGGGCGCCTAAATTTGTCATTCCACACTTCACTCCACACGGCACTCATATCAGGTAGAGCCCTTGCTAGCTGTGCCTTGCCGAGGCATTGCTCTAAATCAATACCCCATTTTTCTTGTAGCGCAGGTGTGAGGGTTTTTAGATTGCCCAGCACAAACGGCGACTTGTTCAGATGCACGGTTTTGATCGGCAGTCGTATCACCCCTTCTGGCAAGTTGTCTTGTTTGGTAAACATACGCTCGCGTATTTGCTCGGGCTTGAGGTCAGCCAAGATGCTGGGCGCATCGACATCGGGCGCACACAAATCCCAAGCGATGATTTCGTTCTTATTCGTCGGATGCGTGGCAAGTGGCCACATGACCGCCATGCAACCGCGCTCAGGCGGGAACATGCCGCTGACATGAATAAAAGGCTTGGCAAACATTTGCGTCGCGGGCAGATTCATTTCCTGCATCACGCGGTCTTTTTTGTGCAGCGCCAAATAAAAATCGAACAGCTTGGGCTGCAGCGTTTTGATGAGCCGTGCAAATGCAATCGTGGCGCGCACGTCGCTTACCGCATCGTGCGCGGCTTCGTGCGCGATGCCGTTGGGCTTGGTCAGCATCTCCAGTTTGAAACGCGGTTTGCCGTCTTCGTCCACGGGCCAGTTAATGCCATCAGGGCGTAGCGCATACGTTGCCCGCACCAAATCTTGAATGTCCCAACGCCCGCACTGGTTGCGCCACTCGCGTGAATAAGGGTCGATCAAATTGCGCCAAAACAGATTGCGCGTCACCTCGTCGTCAAAGCGGATCGTGTTGTAGCCCACGCCAATCGTGCCCTGCGAACCAAGCGCCTCTTCAATACGCCGCGCAAACTCAGGCTCAGGAATGCCGCGTTCAAGGCAACGCTGCGGCGTAATGCCAGTCAACAAACACGACTCGGGGTTGGGTAGATAGTCGGCATGCGGCTGGCAATACAGCTCAATCGGTTCGCCAATTTCATTCAAGTCCGCATCCGTGCGAATCCCCGCAAACTGCGCAGGGCGGTCGCGTCGCGTGTTCAGCCCGAAGGTTTCGTAGTCGTGCCACAAAAACGTGTGGGTGCTGGATGTGTGCATCAATAAACCGCCTGATGGTCGCCCACGTTAATGAGTGTGATCTCTTTATCAGTGATGACGAGCTCCAGCGTGATGCGATAAGACAAATTGATCGACACAGAATGCAGGCCTTCAAGCGCGCCGCCCAGCGCATGCAAGCGCAGTGAGGGGTGATGAGGGTTTATTTGCAAAAACTCAAGCGTTTTGAGATAGCGCTCTACAAGCTCAGGGTGTTTTCGGAGAAACTTTTTCGCGCACTTTTTGTAAGCATCCGTGATGTTGATCGTGTACACGTTGGCCTATCGTATTTAGTGTTCTGAGGCAAGTTCCGCCATGATTTCGTCAACATGCTCTTTCGCGGTTTGAATTTTGTAACGTCCCGCAGCCATATCCGCTTTGCTTGCAGCGATGGCCGAATCCAGCTCGCACTCGCGCAGATAGTGGTACTGCGCCATATCCATCACCACGAAGCGATCTTTTGAGCGAACAGAAATAATCGCCTCGCTGTGATCGGCAAGGGCAGCTTCGATGGCGGAAACTCCGCGTGTTTTGAGATCGTTGGCGCTAAGGTGTGACATAAAGTGCTTTAAATAGTGTGATTTAGAGTATTGTAAATCACCCCAACCCCCGCACCAAATTAATCGCCTCTTCCACCCGCTCCACGCCGTGGATCGTGAGGCCTTCAAAATCTTTTTTTGCCGCACCTTTGGGCATATTCGCTTTGGGCACCACCGCCACCGAGAACCCCAGCTTCGCGGCTTCTTTTAGGCGCTCTTGTCCGCGCGGGGCGGGGCGTACTTCGCCTGCTAGTCCTACTTCTCCAAACGCGATAAAGCCTTTCGGCAGCGGCTTGCCGCGCAGGCTGGAGGTGATGGCTAGCAGCACCGCTAAGTCAGCCGCTGGCTCGGAGATGCGCACGCCGCCTACTGCATTCACGAACACGTCTTGGTCGGCGCACGCCACGCCAGCATGGCGATGTAGCACGGCCAAGAGCATGGCTAGGCGGTCGCGGTCTAGGCCGACGGACAGGCGACGTGGGCTGTTTCCACCGCCATCGACCAGCGCTTGAATCTCGACCAAGAGCGGGCGCGTGCCCTCTAGTGTGACCATGACGCAGGAGCCTGGCACGGGTTCGGGGTGCGTGCTTAAGAAGATGGCGCTGGGGTTACTCACGCCCTTCAAACCTTTTTCAGTCATGGCGAACACGCCGATCTCATTCACGGCACCGAAGCGGTTTTTGATGGCTCTGATAAGCCTGAAGTTGGAATGCGTATCACCTTCAAAGTACAGCACGGTGTCCACCATGTGCTCCAGCACGCGCGGGCCTGCGAGCGCACCTTCTTTGGTGACGTGCCCGACTAACACCACGCCAATGCCCGTGGCCTTTGCCATGCGGGTCAGGTGCGCGGCGCATTCGCGCACTTG
>CANBRV010000260.1 GCA_947372005.1 Comamonadaceae bacterium
GATCGCAGCGGCAGTAGTAGATGTGTCAGCTGACATATAAAATTTCCTGTGTATGCTAGGGAGAAGCTATCATAGGAATTGTGACTCAGCGCTTCCTTGATCTGGGTCAATTTATGCTACTTCTCTCGCCCTCCCATGACCGTCATTTATCAGCATCCCGACAAAAACATCATCCGTGTGCAGCTTAAGCAAAACGCGCTGCTGCACGAGCTAACGGACGAGCAAACATCAGAATTGGAGAGCTATCTCACCATAGTTGATGGTCACAAAGGCGACTTTTTACTGCACCAAGGAGTGCATGACATGGAGCAGTACTTCATCTTGGATGGCATTTTGAAACGCGTGGTAACCAACGCAGACGCCAAAGAGATGATTTTGAGGTTTGCAGCTGAACGCGACGTAGAAACCAGTTACGCCGCATGGTGCCTAAAAAAACCCACTCCCTACAGCATTGTGTGCTTAACTAAGGCGCGTGTTGCCAAAATGCCCCTAGAGCAATGGGTTAGCTTTATTGAGCGGCATCCCGCCCTCAAACATGCGTTTGAATACCACGTGATGAGCTCGATGAGCGACATCATGGCTCACACCATCACGCTGCATTTGCTTGATGCCACAGGCCGTGTACAACGCTTTTTGCGCAAACAGCCCGAATTATTTGACCGCATACCCAAAAAAGAGCTTGCCGCGTACTTAAATTTATCTGCAGAGACGCTGAGTCGCCTCAAACAACGAGGCAAGATTTAACTCAGTTAGCTAACTCTTCTGACTAAGGCTTTAACCGCATTCCAACGATAAAGTTCTCAGCCGATTTATCACGCGAAGCCTTTGGCTTCATAGGCTTGACGATCTCAAAGGTCTCTTTAAACAACTTAACTAATTGGCTGTAGCCGCTGCCGTGAAAGACCTTTACCACCAGCGCGCCTTCAGTGGTCAAATGCGACTTGGCAAACTCTACAGCAATCTCGACTAAGTGGCACATTCGCGCTGCATCCGCAGATTCCACACCCGACAAATTTGGTGCCATATCGGACACGACCACATCCACTTGTCCATAGCTGGTGTCGCCCCCTAGCACGTCGTGCAACTTGACAAGTAGCGCGTCTTCGCGAAAGTCGCCTTGAATGAACGTGACGTCCTCCACAGGGAGCATTGGCAAAATATCAAGCGCCACGATACGCCCATTGAGCGCTCCCGAAGCCGCGCCAGTCTTGGCGTCAGCGGCAATCACTCGGTTAGAGCCAATCATGCTCGCACCTTCGGTTCCGCTTAATTTGCGCCGCAGATACTGACTCCAGGCACCAGGTGCGGAGCCCAAATCCACCACAGTCATACCAGGTTTGATAAGGCCTAGCGTTTCGTCTATTTCCTTGAGTTTGTAAGCGGCGCGGGCACGATAACCATCGCGCGTTGCCATCTTGACGTAAGGGTCATTCAAGTGATCGTTCAACCACGCTTTATTGAGCTTTTTACCCTTTTTTCCGCTTTGTTTTTGTACTTTCATAACCTCAATTCTCGTTGGTTTCTCAAAACGCTCACGTAAACGATAATTGGGGTATGACTGCCATTAAATTAAACGTACAAGATCGCAAACAGCTTCGCGCTGATGCACACCACCTGAACCCCGTCGTCATGATTGGGAATGACGGACTTACTGCTGCCGTTAAGCACGAAGTGGACGCGGCATTGAATGCCCATGGCCTCATCAAGGTTCGCGTTTTTTCTGATGATAGAAACGCTCGGGAAGCCATGCTAGTAGAGCTTTCGGAAGAATTCAATGCTGCGCCGATTCAGCACATTGGCAAACTACTGATCTTGTGGCGCGAAAAGCCCGTGGTTGAAAAAGCTATCAACGAAGACCGCATGCCTGGCCCCCGTGACATGAAAGTCATGAAATACAGCAAACGCGGCGGCCAACGACCCGAGGTGCGTACGCTCCGAGTGCTCGGCAACGAGCGTCTCACATTTGGTGGCAAGGTGAAAAGAATTCAACCTAAGAAGAAAAGCGTCAAGAAATCTCAATTGGGCTGATTGCCTCGGTTGATTTTCATGCGGTCGGTATCATCTAAGCATGATGACCACCGCACTCAATCCCCTCCTCTCCCGTCTGTCCTCTGCTCGATCCGCCAACGCACTTACAGATTTTGCGGCCATTCGCCCAGAGCACATTGCACCTGCTGTTGATGAGCTACTCAATGCCTCGCAGGCCTCTCTGGATAAGGCTTGCGAGCCATCTTTTCCTGCCGATTGGCAATCTTTAAGCGTTACCCTTGACGTAGCGACGGAACGCTTTGGCGTTGCGTGGGGCGCCATCAGTCACCTAAACGGTGTGGCCGACACGCCAGAGCTACGCGCGGCCTATAACGAAGCGCTGCCCAAAGTCACTCAATTTTTTACCTCACTAGGCTCGGACGAACGGCTCTATGCCAAGTACAAAGCGATTGATCCTGCTAGCTTGAATACAGAGCAAGCGCAAGCGCACAAGAACTCGCTACGCAGCTTTCAGCTAGGCGGCGCGGATTTGATGGGAACTGCTAAAGAACGCTATGCCGAGATTGACGAGCGGCTCTCCGCGCTTAGCCAAAAGTTCAGCGAGAACGTGCTCGATGCCACGGAAGCCTTTTCCTATGTGGCTTCCGAGATGGAAATGGCTGGCGTGCCAGATGATGTCAAGCTTGCAGCCAAAGCAAGATTTGATGCTCTCGCTATAGATGATGAAAAAAGAGGCGGAAAAACAACTGGCTACATCCTCACGCTCAAAGCACCATGCTACATGCCTGTGATGCAGTTTGCGACCAACTCCGCGCTGCGGGAAGTGCTATACAAGGCCCATGCCACAAGGGCTAGCGATGCGTCCGTTGGCTCAGATGCCGCGCTTCGCGACAACAGCGCCATCATCACCGAGCTACTTGCTTTAAAGCATGAGCAAGCACAGTTGCTTGGGTTTAAGCATCACGCAGAAGTCTCGCTGGCAACAAAAATGGCAAACTCGTCAGAAGAAGTTGTTGCGTTTTTGCGTGATCTTGCATCGCGAGCAAAGCCTTATGCAATGAAGGACGTCACTGAAATGCGCGAGTTCGCCAAGCAAGAGCTTGGGCTAGCTGACCCACAGCCGTGGGATTGGACATTCATTTCCGAGCGGCTCAAAGAAGCTCGCTACGCGTACTCCGAGTCGGACGTTAAAAACTACTTCCAATTGCCCAAAGTGCTGGATGGGCT
>CANBRV010000261.1 GCA_947372005.1 Comamonadaceae bacterium
CCAGCTTGGGTTTGCGCTGCATCGTTAAAACGCTATTGGGCGTAAAACCTAGCGTCCCTAAAAAGAAATCAAAATGCGCCTTTAGCTCAGGCGTGTGCTCGGGTGGCAAGGGTTCAAGGCGAGGCATGGCTATCTCCTAATGTTTGAAGGTGTCATCTTACAATTGAGTCATGCGCCTGAATCCTGAACAAATCGCCGTCATCAAAAGCACCGTAGCACGCATCGTGCCTGCTGAGGAGCTAAACGGCGTGCGTCTCTACGGTTCGCGGGTGGATGATGCAAAGCGCGGCGGTGATATTGATTTAATGCTCGATCTTGCCAAGCCAACGGAAAACCCAGCAGGACTACGGGCACAAGTTTCTACTCAAATTGAACTTGGGATTACACGGCTACTTGGAGCCTCGCCAAAGATCGATATCTTGCTACGAGCCCCGAATTTATTGACTTTGCCGATACATGACGTTGCAATGAAGCATGGAGTCATGCTGTGAGCGAACTGCTACGTTTGCAAAAACTAACTGAGCATGTTGCCCGCGAAGTTGCGCTTGTGCAGGAAACAGCAACACATCTGTTTGCCCTCACGCGCGTGCAAATTGCAGATGGCGTGCAAAACGACCGAGTAATTTCGGAGCAAGTCGAAGCTTTCGTTTCGCGCTTTGGCAGACTGCAAGACAACATCGGCGACAAATTAATGCCCGCCCTATTGGCGTATTTGCAAGAGCCCCTTCGTCCTGTCGGTGAGATGCTGGCGTATGCTGAGAAATTAGGGTGGTTGGACTCAATGGATGACTGGCTAAGAACGCGGAAATTACGCAATCAACTCATCCACGATTACGATGACAATACCGAGCTTTTGGTGAACACCATTTACGAAGCACATCGCTACATGCCAGTACTGGTAAGGGTTGCGGGGCTATTGCAGCAAAAAGTTGCTGCCCTCAACTAAAAATATTGAAATGAAACTTCGCGCATTTACAAACATCATTGCAATCGCCACGCTTGCTTACAGCACAACAAACTATGCTCAAGAAGCGGCGATTAAATCAGATAGTTTTATTGGCTCGTACCTCACGATTTGTATGCAAAATCTCAACAATCTTGAAGCGCTGCGATCGCGGTTAATACAAAATCAACTTCCAAAATTTCCACCTGCACAAGCAGAAAATTTTTTAATGGGAATGGAGGGCGACGCTTGGCCAAGGCCGCAAGACGGCGTTTTAGGTAATTTGGTATTAGCACTACCAACAGGAAAAAATATATGCGCCATCTACGCACGACGAGCCAATCACAATGAAGTCGAACAGCAGTTCATCAAATTAGTTGAGAAGACACCAATTCCCTTCTTGGTTGCTGAACGTAAAAGTGACACTTACAACGATACCCCAGCTAATGGAAGGACACGTACCATTACTTTCACATGGGGCGCACCGAACGCAGATCGAAAGCTAAGGTTCGTGCTAACAACTTCGGCTTTGGAAACGGCGGCACTACAAGCGTTGGCTACAGCTTCTATCGGGCCCGATTAAACGCAAATTTCCCGCGTTAAAATCAAACCTCCTAAGGAGCGTTGCAGCAACTACCAACAGTTGTTAGGCTTGGGAAGTTTTTTTCAGCAACCACGCTCACCTTTTGAACGAAATAAGGTGACGAATGTCTAAACCACAACCCATGAAACTGTCAGGTCTTGAGCCATTTAACGTTGGCGAGGGGTCGCTGTTTGTCAACATTGGCGAGCGCACCAACGTCACTGGCTCCAAGGCTTTTGCGCGGATGATTTTGAATGGCGAGTTTGAGGCTGCCCTCTCCGTGGCGCGTCAGCAGGTGGAAAACGGCGCGCAAGTGATTGACATCAATATGGACGAGGCGATGCTAGACAGCCAAGCTGCGATGGTGCGGTTTTTGAATCTGATTGCGTCTGAGCCCGATATTTCGCGCGTGCCGATCATGATTGACTCGTCTAAATGGAGCGTGATTGAAGCGGGTCTGCGCTGCGTGCAGGGCAAGGGCATTGTGAACTCGATCAGCATGAAGGAAGGCGAGGCGCAGTTTTTGCATCAAGCCAAGTTGCTGCGTCGATACGGCGCGGCGGCTGTGGTGATGGCGTTTGACGAAAAGGGACAAGCCGACACTTACGAGCGTAAGATTGAAATTTGCGAGCGGGCGTATCGTCTGCTGGTGGACACGGTGGACTTTCCGCCCGAAGACATTATTTTTGACCCTAACATTTTTGCCATTGCCACGGGCATTGAAGAGCACAACAACTACGCGGTGGATTTCATTGAGGCGACGCGCTGGATTAAGCAAAACCTGCCAGGAGCAAAAGTAAGTGGAGGTGTCAGCAATGTGAGCTTTTCGTTCCGCGGCAACGATCCCGTACGCGAGGCGATTCATACCGTGTTTTTGTACCACGCCATCAAGGCGGGCATGGACATGGGCATTGTGAATGCTGGCATGGTGGGCGTGTATGACGACCTAGAGCATGTGCTGCGCGAGCGTGTGGAAGATGTGGTTTTGAACCGCCGTGACGACGCTGGCGAGCGCTTGGTCGAGATTGCCGATACAGCCAAAAGTGACTCGAAAGACGAATCGCAAAGGCTGGCTTGGCGCGGCACGACGGATAGCCCTGTTGCAGTGGCCGCTCGGCTCTCGCACGCGCTGGTGCATGGCATCACAGACTTTATTACCGAGGACACCGAGGAGGTGTACCGTGAGATTTTGGCGAAGGGCGTGAATGGTCAAATTGGTAGGCCGCTGCACGTGATTGAAGGCCCGCTGATGGACGGCATGAACGTGGTGGGCGACCTCTTTGGTCAAGGCAAGATGTTTTTACCGCAGGTGGTGAAGTCCGCCCGCGTGATGAAGCAAGCCGTGGCGCATTTGCTCCCCTACATCGAAGCGGAGAAATTACTAGACGAAGCCGCAGGGCGCGATGTGCGCACCAAGGGCAAGATTGTGATTGCCACCGTCAAGGGCGACGTGCACGACATTGGCAAAAATATTGTCACCGTGGTGCTGCAGTGCAATAACTTTGAAGTGGTGAATATGGGTGTGATGGTGCCGTGCCACGAAATTTTGGCGCGTGCCAAGGTGGAGGGCGCGGACATCATTGGCCTCTCGGGCCTGATTACGCCCAGCCTAGAGGAGATGCAATACGTGGCGGGTGAGATGCAAAAAGATGACTATTTCCGCATCAAAAAAAT
>CANBRV010000262.1 GCA_947372005.1 Comamonadaceae bacterium
TCGCGGTGCTGGCGACACGCGGTACGCTGGCCAGCGAAAAGTTTCTAACACTTAAAGCGTCACTTAGCGATCAAGCTGTGTTCACCTGTATTCCTTGCATCGGCCTAGCCAATTTAATTGAGCGATACGCCGCAGGTGAAGCGGAAGAGACACAAGTAAGAGACGCCTGCGCAGGCTTTCTAGTCGATGCTGGTGCATTTGATACCCTAGTTTTAGGCTGCACCCACTATGCGCTGGTTGAGCCAACTTTCCGCGCACTTATTGACACAGATGTTGCCATTGTCGATAACGGTGCTGCTGTGGCAAAACGGCTAGCGACACTGCTGAAAGCCTTGCGGGATGCGGCCAACGAGCCAATTGACGACTCTATAACAAAGTCACCCCGACTACAACTCACGGGTAGCGGCAGCCAGACCTTGCTAAATCTCGCTGCACAGCGTTGGCTTTAGGGTTTTCCTAGGTAGCGCAGCAACAGCGAGCGGTTTAAACTCCAAGTTGGTCAATTAATCAATTTACTTTCTTAAAGGTTTTTTATGTTGAAGCTTAAAACAATTGTGGCTGCTGTGGCGATGGCCATTTCGGCACATGCAGCGGTCGCTGGTGAGGTCGAAGTCTTGCATTACTGGACTTCAGGCGGCGAAGCCAAATCGGTCGCTGAACTCAAAAAAATCATGCAAGCCAAAGGTCACGTCTGGAAAGACTTTGCTGTAGCTGGCGGTGGCGGTGATGCTGCGGCTACCGTACTCAAATCACGCGTTGTGGCGGGCAATCCTCCTGCTGCCGCACAAATCAAAGGACCAGCCATTCAAGAATGGGCAAACGAAGGCGTGTTAGCCAATTTGGATGCCACCGCCAAGGCTGAAAAATGGGATGATGTGCTGCCAAAAGTGGTGGCCGATGTGATGAAATACAAGGGTAATTACGTAGCAGCACCCGTCAACGTGCACCGCGTCAACTGGATGTGGGCAAGCTCCGATGCGCTCAAAAAAGCAGGCGTTAAATCTATGCCAAAAACATGGGATGAGTTTTTTGCAGCAGGCGATGCACTCAAAAAAGCAGGCTTGATTGCTGTCGCACATGGTGGCCAAAATTGGCAAGACTTCACAACGTTTGAGTCGGTTGCGCTCGGTGTGGGTGGTGCCAAGTTTTATAACGATGCGTTCGTCAAACTCGATCCTAAAGCGCTATCGAGCGACACGATGAAAAAATCCTTAGAGACCTTCCGTAAAGTCAAGAGCTATACCGATGCAGCTGCGCCAGGTCGTGACTGGAACTTAGCCACGGCCATGCTGATTCAAGGCAAGGCGGGCTTTCAGTTAATGGGTGACTGGGCCAAAGGCGAATTTTTAGCCGCAGGCAAAGTACCAGGCAAAGACTTTATGTGCGCCGCGGCACCTGGTACAGCAAACGCGTACACATTTAACGTGGACTCATTTGCGATGTTTAAATTGAAAGACGCTGGCGCTCAAAAAGCACAGGCTGATTTGGCTTCCAGCATCATGGGCAAAGAGTTCCAAGAGGTGTTCAATCTGAACAAAGGCTCTATCCCAGCACGCACTGACATGAAGATGGACAAATTTGATGACTGCGGCAAGCTCTCGGCCAAAGATTTTGTAGCGACGGCTAAAACAGGCGGACTTGTCCCATCGGTGGCGCACGGTATGGCCATTAAGCCTGCGGCTGAAGGTGCCATCAAGGACGCGGTCAGTCAATTCTGGAACGACGACAAAATCACTGTGGCAGATGCAATGAAAAAAATTGCAGCTGCAGGTGCAGCGAAGTAACCCAGTTCTATTTTGGATAAATACTTACCCAAAATAGTCATTGCCCCAGCCTTTGTGCTGGGGTTTTTGTTTATCTACGGGCTGATGATTTGGAACGGTGTTTTGTCGTTCTCTGCGTCGCGCATGCTGCCCAATTACGAGATGGTCGGACTCTTGCAGTACGAACGCTTGTTTGCCATGGACCGCTGGTACGTCGCCATGAAAAACTTAGGCATCTTTGGCGTCGGTTATGTGGGCGGCTCTATGCTCATTGGCATCATTCTTGCCATTTTGTTGGATCAAAAAATTCGCTTAGAGGGAGCACTGCGCACCATTTATCTCTACCCGATGGCGCTGTCTTTTGTGGTGACGGGCACCGCATGGAAGTGGCTACTCAACCCCGATCTTGGAATCGAAAAAATGGTGCGCGATTGGGGCTTCACCCACTTCACCTTCGACTGGTTAATTCAAACCGATACCGCTATTTATTGCATCATCATTGCCGGCATTTGGCAAAGCGCTGGTTTTACGATGGCCTTGTTTCTAGCGGGTTTACGGGGCATTGACACCTCCATTTTTAAAGCTGCGCAAATGGATGGTGCATCCTTGCCAAAAATTTATTGGCGAATCGCACTGCCTATGCTGCGGCCCGTGTTCTTTTCCACTTTAATGGTGCTGTCACACTTGGCAATTAAAAGTTTTGACCTTGTCATGTCGCTGACCGCAGGAGGCCCAGGCTATGCCACCGATGTGCCCGCCACCTTTATGTACACCATGGCATTTACACGCGGGCAAATTGGCGTGGGCTCCGCGAGCGCCACCATCATGCTCATGCTAGTCGCCGCGCTGGCTGTGCCGTATTTGTATTCAGAACTTCGGGGCAAAGACCATGCTCACTAAGTTATCTATCGGCACCGCGCTGCGCTATTTGGTAATGGGCGTAGCCGCCCTCGCTTTCTTACTACCGCTCTATGTCATGGTTGCCACATCGCTCAAAGACATGGAACAAATTCGCTCGGGCAACTTACTCAGCTTGCCCACGGCTATTAACGTTGATGCCTGGGAAGCCGCATGGAGTAAGGCTTGCACAGGGGTCGAATGTCATGGACTCAAGCCCTTCTTTTGGAACTCGGTGATGATGACCGTACCTGCGGTACTCATCTCGACTGCATGGGGCGCGGTCAATGGCTATGTGCTCAGTTTTTGGAAATTCAAAAGCGCCGATACGATCTTTGGCCTGCTCTTGTTTGGTGTGTTTATGCCGTTTCAAGTGGTGCTGCTCCCTATGAGTCAAGTGCTGGGGTGGCTAGGGCTGTCTAGTTCGATCAAAGGACTCATCTTGGTTCACTGCTTGGCAGGTTTAGCTAGCACCACGCTGTTTTTTCGTAACTACTACGCCGGCCTGCCACAAGAGCTGATACAGGCCGC
>CANBRV010000263.1 GCA_947372005.1 Comamonadaceae bacterium
GGTGACATCCCAGGATTGGTCGGACACATCAAAGGCGGCAAGTTGAAAGCGATTGGTATTGCTGCTCCGAAGCGCCACCCGCTCTTTCCTGATGTGAAGACGTTTGCCGAAATGGGCGTGGCAGGCGTGGACTCCGACAACTGGTACGCACTGTTCACGGCCAAAGGCGCGAACGCTGCGGATGTCGCCCTTGTCAATAGCGCCGTGCGCCGCACACTGACGAATGAGGCGGTGAAGGCCAAGCTGATTGCATCGGGCGCAGAGCCCGCGCCGTCCAGCAGCGCAGAGCTCACCAAATTACTGATGAGTGACACCACCAAATGGACGCGCGTTGTCAAATCCAAAAACATGAAGCCCGATTAATTAAAACCGCCATGCGTATCACTCCCATCATCCCCGGCACCAAACCCGAACTCGCTGCGCAGGAAGCGCAAATTTTGCAAGCGCGCGGACGCATCTCCGAGCTCTATCAAGTGTTGCTCAACAGCCCTGCGATCGCCCACGGCTGGGAACAAATGCTCTCCGCCGTCCGTAATAAAAACAGCTTGCCCGCCGCACTGCGTGAGCTGGTTATCGTACGTGTCGCGGTGCTTAACAAAGCGGATTTTGAATACCAAGCGCACGTGCCGATTGCATTGACGGCGGGCGCGACGCAAAGCATGATTGATGCTGTCACGAATGCGGCGTACCTTGCGTCAATGCCTGCGGATAGCGCGTTGTCGGATGCGCAGCAAGTTGCACTGTTACTCACCGATACGATGACGCGCGACATCGTTGTGCCTGATAGTTTGTGGGGTGAAGTGAAAAAGCATTTCGATGCGAAAGGTCAAATCGATTTGGTTGCGACGATTGCTGCTTACAACATGGTGTCTAGATTTCTAACTGCGCTTTATATCGGTCATTAAAAATGCCTACCGATTTTTTGCTGTTTCAAGTCGATAGTCCGCGCGAGCAAGCGAATGAAGTCGCCAGCGCCTTCGTCAAATTTTGCGAAGATTCGGCACTTGGACTGCACGTGTACCGCACCGCCGTCGCGATTGAAAAACCACAAATCTATCTCTATGCCAAGCTGCCAAGCCAAATGGAGATTGGGCTAGAGGCATGCCATGCTCTGCAAGGCTTATTCCATGAGGCCTGCGGAAAAGTGACTCATGCGTCTCGCCTGCAATTGGCTTTGCAGCCCGAAGCGTGTTCTATGCACGAAGCGCCCAAGTTTCACTACGTGGTGGAGACCGATACCGACGAGGGCTGGTTTGACAAAATCGCCGAGTGGTACGACGAGGAGCACATGCTTGGCTTGGCTGCTGTGCCAGGCACGATCAGCGCGATGCGCCTCATCAACTTGGATGCAAGGTGCGAGGCTGGTGATAACCGTCCGCGTTCGTTTGCGTGCTATGACCTGACAAACCCTGAAGTGCTGGGCTCACCGCCGTGGTTGGCTGTGCGGCACACGGCTTGGAGCGATGTCGCCCGCCCGCATTTTAAAAATACGCTGCGAACGATGATGGCGATAATTGAGCCATGATTAATAAAATTTCTCCCTCAATAACGGATGCTCTGCAAGGCATACAGGACGGGGCTTCCATCATGATTGGCGGCTTTGGTACGGCGGGCATTCCGAATGAATTAATTGATGGCCTGATTGCGCATGGCGCCAAAGATTTGACCATCATCAATAACAACGCGGGTAATGGTGAGACGGGGCTTGCGGCTTTGCTGAAAGCGGGGCGTGTCAAAAAACTCATTTGTAGTTTTCCGCGCCAAGTCGATAGCCATCATTTCGACAATCTGTATCGCACGAAACAAATTGTGCTTGAACTTGTCCCGCAAGGTACGCTCTCGGAGCGCATCCGCGCTGCTGGCGCTGGCATTGGGGCGTTTTTTGTACGAACGGCTTACGGCACGGAGTTGGCTAAAAATTCTGACGGTTCGCAAAAGGAAACTCGGTTGTTAGATGGACAGCACTACGTGCTAGAAACGCCGATCCATGCGGACTTTGCGCTGATTAAGGCTGAGGCGGGCGACCGCTGGGGTAACCTCGTGTATCGCAAAACCGCGCGCTGCTTTGGCCCAGTGATGGCGATGGCTGCCAAGACCACGATTGCCACGGTGCATGAGATCGTGGAGCTGGGTGCGTTCGACCCCGAGACAGTTGTCACACCTGGTATTTTTGTATCGAAGATTGTGAAAGTTGAGCGCACGATCACGCAAGGCGGAGGATTCAAAACATGAGTGATTCAATCAAATACGTGCGCCGCACCAAAGACCAAATCGCAGCGCTGATTGCCAAAGACATCCCCGATGGCTCAGTCGTCAATCTCGGTATTGGTATGCCGACCTTGGTGGCGAACCACATTCCCGCTGATCGCGAAGTCTTGCTGCACAGCGAAAACGGCATCCTTGGCATGGGACCAGCGCCTGCCAAAGAAGATGAAGATTTCGATCTCATCAACGCGGGCAAGCAGCCCGTGACCTTGCTAAAAGGCGGCTCTTACTTCCACCACAACGATGCGTTCGCCATGATGCGCGGCGGGCATTTGGATATTTGCGTGTTGGGCGCTTTTCAAGTCAGCAGCACGGGCGACCTTGCTAACTGGAGCACTGGCGAAGAGGGCGCGATTCCAGCAGTGGGCGGCGCGATGGATTTAGCTGTCGGTGCCAAGCAAGCGTGGGTGATGATGGATTTGCTCACCAAACAAGGTGAGAGTAAATTGGTGACCGCATGCAGCTATCCGCTCACAGGGATTGGCTGTATCAAACGCGTGTACACCGACCTTGCCACGTTTGATGTCACCCCGAGTGGCTTTGCCGTCGTGGATGCCGTAGAAGGCTTATCCCACAAGGCTTTGGAAGCCTTGGTGGGTCTTTCGCTTGGGTTACGGCCTCCTAATTAACGCAGCACCGCGCTCACCTTAGCCGATTCAATGAGTGAGGCCGCATCGACAGGCAGTAAAAAGCCTGCATCGACAGCGCGGACAGTCGCCTTGGTCACTGCAGCCACATAGCCATCGTGCGAGCTATAGCGCTCTTCTAACGAGAGGCGTGGATCGTTCGCTGCTTTGCGCTCGGCCGCCGTTTTAGCAAATGGAATCATGCCGCCTGCGTAATCGCAAATTTGATCTTGATGGAAGGGCCTAGCACCGCCAGCCGTGACGTTCCAACCCAGATAGGTGCCTAGCGGCGCATC
>CANBRV010000264.1 GCA_947372005.1 Comamonadaceae bacterium
ACGGCGTCTGCTGATGTCCACTCAATCAAGTCGCGCAGCGTGACGTAACTGCCCGCGCGTTTGGAAATTTTTACTTCCTCGCCGTCCTTCATCACGCGCACCATGGTGTGCAGCACGTAGTCGGGGTAGCCTTGTGGGATGCCCACGCCAGTGGCTTGCAAGCCCGCCCGTACCCGTGCAATCGTGCCGTGGTGATCGGTGCCTTGGATGTTGATCACACGGGTAAAGCCGCGTTCCCATTTGGCGATGTGATACGCCACGTCGGGCACGAAGTAGGTGAAGATGGATGCTCCTGATGTTTCAGGATTTGATTTCCGCATCACGCGGTCTTTGTCGTCGCCGTACTCCGTGGACTTGAGCCACAGCGCACCGTCTTGCTCGTAGGTTTTGCCCGCAGCGACGATTTTGGCGACCGTTGCATCCACGCGCCCCGATGTGTAGAGACTCGACTCCAAATAGAAGTTATCAAACTTGACGCTAAACGCTGACAAATCTAAATCTTGCTCATGGCGCAAATACGCCACGGCAAACGTGCGAATCGCCTCTGCGTCGTCCACGCTTTTGCCAGCGGCGAGGTAGTCTCGTGCAATGTCCGCGATGTACTCGCCGTTGTAAAACGCCTTGCTAGCTGGGTTCTCTGGGTCGATTGGCCAGCAATCATCGCCAGGTTTAAAGCCCTTGGCGCGAAGCTGGGTCGATTTGGTGAGCGTTTCAATTTGCACACCCGCGTCGTTGTAATAAAACTCGCGGTAAACCGACACGCCTTGCGTGGCAAACAAATTGCAAATCGCGTCGCCGAGTGCGGCTTGCCGCCCATGCCCCACGTGGAGTGGGCCCGTGGGGTTGGCGGAGACAAATTCCACCAACAAGCGCTCCCCCGTACTGGCCTGCAAGCCATAGCTAGCTTGGCTTTGCAAGATGTCAGTGACTGTGGTTTGTTTGGCAGCAGGTTTCAATCGAATGTTGATAAAGCCCGGTCCTGCAATCTCTAACGGCTCTGCCCACTTGGCAAAAGCAGGCGTGGCTTCAAGCGCCGCCTTCATCGTCTCGCCTAATGCGCGTGGGTTAGCCTTTAGCGTTTTCGATAGCTGCATCGCAGACGTGATCGCTAAATCGCCGTGCGCAGCAACTTTGGGCGACTCGAATTGAGCTTGGATGTTGGCCCGAAGACCAGCATCGGTGAGGAGCTTATCGAGGGTTAATTGGAGGGCAGAGAGGAGTTCGGATTGGACGCGGAGCATTTGCCAATTCTATTTGACCTGCCCCTTCTACAATCCCCCCATGACCCCACATTTCTCTTTGGCGCGCTCTGCGCTGCTTGCGCCGTTCGGTTTGACCGACGCCTCGCTTACTTCAGTTCTCTCGCATATCCAGCAAAACGCGGTGGATGACGCGGATTTGTACTTTCAAACCACGCGCTCGGAGGGCTGGAGTCTGGAGGAGGGCATCGTCAAAACAGGCAATTTTTCCATTGATCAGGGCGTGGGCGTTCGTGCGGTGAGTGGCGAAAAGACGGCGTTTGCTTATTCGGATGACATTTCGCTTGCGTCTTTAATGGATGCTGCCAGCGTGGTGCGAGCGATTGGGGCGCAGGGCAAAGATGGCAAGGTGCGGGTGGGCAAAGCCACAACAGCCGAGGCTTCCAAGTTACTTTTGCCGCGCAAGCTATACGGCATGGACGATCCGATTGCTTCGCAAGGCAGCGCTGAGAAGGTGGAGCTGTTAGAAAAAGTCGAAAAACTCGCGCGCAGCAAAGACCCGCGCATCAAGCAAGTGATGGCAGGCATTGCTGCCGAGCACGAAATCATTTACATCGCTAGATCGAACGGACAACGGAGCGCCGATGTGCGTCCGCTGGTGCGTCTGTCGGTGACGGTGATTGCCGAGCAAACGATTGCGGGCAAGGTGCGGCGCGAAACGGGCACGGGCGGCGGCGGCGGACGCTTTGGTCTTGGCTATTTTGACGACGCGATCATTGAAGAGTACGTGACCAGCGCCGTGAATGCTGCGCTGATGAACCTGCAAGCACGTCCAGCACCCGCAGGCGAAATGACTGTGGTGTTGGGGCCTGGCTGGCCAGGCGTGTTGCTCCACGAGGCCGTGGGACATGGGCTAGAGGGCGATTTCAACCGCAAGGGATCGAGCGCCTTCGCGGGCATGATTGGCAAGCGCGTGGCGGCCAAGGGTGTGACGGTGCTGGACGACGGCACGATTAAAGACCGCCGTGGCTCGCTCAATATCGACGACGAAGGCAATCGCACCCAAAAGAATGTGCTGATTGAAGACGGTATTTTGCGCGGCTACATCCAAGACAACTTGAATGCGCGATTGATGGGCGTGAAGCCCACAGGCAATGGCCGCCGCGAGAGCTACGCCCACGTGCCCATGCCGCGTATGACCAACACCTACATGCTGGGCGGGGACAAAGACCCAGCTGAAATTGTGAAGAGTTTGAAGCGCGGACTCTATGCCACCAATTTTGGTGGCGGGCAAGTGGACATTACGTCGGGCAAATATGTGTTCTCCGCCTCTGAGGCGTTTTGGGTGGAAAACGGCAAGATTCAATATCCCGTGAAGGGCGCCACCATCATTGGTTCGGGCCCTGAGTCATTGAAAAAAATCACCATGATTGGCAACGACATGCGCTTAGATACGGGCGTGGGCGTGTGCGGCAAAGAAGGCCAAAGCGTGCCCGTGGGCGTGGGTCAGCCGACGCTGCGCATCGAGGGCATGACGGTAGGCGGGACGGCTTAAAGTGAAATTGCAGCCGCGCATTATTTTTGCTGCGCTGGCGGTTTTGGCGATTGCGACCGTTGGATTGGGCGCTTGGCGGCAGACGAATTTACCTCAGCTTGGATCTTCAAAATTTATAGCAGTACCGCTGCAAACCTTGCCCAGTATGGCTTTGCGTGAAGTCGCTAGGCACGACATTCCCATGCCCGCAAACACCCCTGCTGCTCACGCATCGTTTTTATTGGCAGATAAGGACGGCGGTCTGCGTGCTTTTTGGTTTGCAGGCTCGCGCGAAAGCGGCCCCGATGTCGAAATCGTGATGAGTCAATTTGCAAGTGGCGTTTGGACAAAACCTGTGGCCGTTGTGAATCGGCATACGGTGTTTCGTGAGCTTGGCATTGGGAG
>CANBRV010000265.1 GCA_947372005.1 Comamonadaceae bacterium
CCAGTAAAGAAATAATCGTCTCCTATGACGCTTAAAAAGTTCTTTGCAACTGGAATTCTGGCGGTACTTGCTACCGCCAGTTTTTTAACCAGTAGCCATGCGCTCACCACTGCCGAGGCTACCGCCTTAGCCGTGGGCGAGACGGACAGCCGCGTAGCCGCGCTGTCTCTTGCTGTGCAAACAGCAGATGCCAAAACGGCCGCTTTTATTCAAGCTTTGGCTGACGACAACATCAAAGTCAGCCAAGATCCGATACCCAAGGTATTTCTCATCAAAGACGGCAAACCAACTGACCCCATCACGGGCGCAGAGGTTGCCGCACCCGCATCGCTAGACGATGTAGTCAACAACAACCGTATGCGCGGCGAAATTGATAACGCACTGGCTGCGCTCAAACTTTTCTCTAAAGACGAGAAAGACCGCCGTGCTGCCATCAAATCTTTGCAAGGCGAAGCTGACGAAAGCAAATTGGGGCTGATTGAAAAAGCCTACGCCGCAGAAACGAATGCAGAAATTAAAGCCGAACTTGGCATGGTGCGCGCTGTCGTTTTGCTGGGTAGTCCAGATGCAAAAAAACGCCTAGAAGCCGCACAATTGTTGACCTCTAGCAATAGCCCCACGACAAAAACGGCCATCTTAGAGCGCCTCAAAACAGAATCCGACGAAACTGTAAAAGCGTCATTAAAGTCAGCGCTAGCCACCGTTGAAGCTGGTCTTGTATGGGGCGAACGATTTGCTGCTATTTTTTCTGGCATCAGCCTTGGCTCGCTTTTTTTATTAATTGCACTTGGCCTTGCGATCACCTACGGCCTGATGGGCGTCATCAACATGGCGCATGGCGAGCTGATGATGATTGGTGCCTACGCCACTTATGTGGTGCAAGGCTTGTTTCAAAAATATCTGCCTAGCGCCTTTGATTGGTATTTGCTGGCGGCTGTGCCTGTTTCTTTCCTAGCGGCGGCACTTGTGGGTGCGGCATTAGAGCGCAGTGTGATTCGCTTTTTATATGGCCGTCCACTCGAGACTCTGCTCGCCACTTGGGGCATTAGCCTGATGTTGATGCAGCTGGTGCGCACGATTTTTGGCGCACAAAACGTAGGCGTTGAAAATCCCAGCTGGATGAGCGGCGGCATCACCTTGATGGGCAATTTACAACTCCCTTGGAATCGCATCATCATCATTGCATTCGCTGCAGCTGTGCTGCTGGGCATGGCCTTTTTAATTGGCAAAACACGGCTTGGACTTTTTGTCCGTGGTGTCACGCAAAACCGCCCAATCGCCGCATGCATGGGCGTTAACACTGCCCGTATTGACACCTATGCATTTGCACTAGGCTCTGGCATCGCAGGACTTGCTGGCTGTGCCCTCAGCCAAATTGGCAACGTAGGCCCTGATCTTGGGCAAAGTTACATCGTGGACGCGTTTATGGTCGTGGTACTAGGCGGCGTAGGGCAGCTGGCGGGTACGGTTTACGCAGCGCTTGGACTTGGCATTTTGGGTAAATTCTTAGAAGGCTTTGCGGGTGCGGTCTTGGCAAAGATTGCTGTGCTCGTCTTCATCATTATCTTCATTCAAAAACGTCCGCAAGGTATTTTTGCGATGAAGGGCAGGAGCGCTGAACTATGACACTCATGTCTCGCAAAGGTTGGAGTGCCTTCTTTGTTGCCCTGATCATCATTGGCGTGATTGCGCCTGCGCTTAATTTGCTGGTTCCCGCTGGCAGCCTCTTCCATATGAGTGACTTCGCTGTTTTGCTCATTGGCAAAATCATGTGCTACGCGATTTGTGCCTTGGCGATGGATTTAATTTGGGGCTATACAGGTATTTTGAGTTTGGGGCACGGCGTGTTTTTTGCACTGGGTGGCTACATGATGGGTATGTATTTGATGCGCCAAATTGGCACCGACGGCAACTACAAAAGCAACCTGCCCGACTTCATGGTGTTCTTAGATTGGAAGACTTTGCCGTGGCACTGGACTTTCTCAGATAGCTTTGTGGCGACCTTAATGTTGATCGTCGCTGTGCCGGGTCTGATTGCGTTTGTGTTTGGATTTTTTGCTTTTCGCTCACGCATCAAAGGCGTGTACTTTTCCATCATTACTCAGGCCATGACATTCGCCGCCATGCTGCTTTTCTTCCGCAATGAAACTGGCTTTGGTGGCAACAACGGCTTTACCGATTTCAAACGAATTGCTGGCATTCCGATTGCGACGTCTTCCATGCGCATGACGCTTTTTGTACTCACAGGACTGACCTTACTTAGCTTCTTTTTGTTTGCCCGTTGGCTGGTTACAAGCAAATATGGCCGCGTGCTACAAGCGATTCGCGATGCCGAAACACGCGTGATGTTTTCGGGCTACAACCCGATTGGCTACAAGCTCAGCATTTGGGTCATCTCAGCCGTGATGTGCGGCATTGCAGGCGCACTCTATGTGCCGCAAGTCGGCATCATTAACCCAGGCGAAATGTCTCCTGCCAATTCGATTGAAATGGCTGTTTGGGCCGCAGTAGGCGGGCGGGCCACCCTGATTGGCCCCATCGTTGGCGCGTTCATCGTCAATGGCGCGAAGAGTTGGCTCACAGTAGCGGCCCCAGAGTTTTGGCTCTACTTTTTAGGCGCGCTATTTATTGGTGTGACCTTATTTTTACCAAATGGCGTTGTGGGATTGGTTAAGAAAATACAAGCAAAAATGGCAAGTAGGAGCGGCACATGACACCCGACTTGATGGCGAAAGGCACGGAGCTAGCCGAAGCGCACGCCAAACTAGAAGCGCAGCAAGGACAAACCGAATCGGGTGGACGCGGTGCTGGATTTTCTCGTATGCACAAACTGGGCGAAGTCGACATCACCCACGGGCGCATTTTGTATTTGGAAGATGTCTGCGTGAGCTTTGACGGCTTTAAAGCCATTAACAATTTGTCGCTTGATATTGCCCCAGGCGAGCTGCGCTGCATCATTGGTCCTAATGGTGCAGGCAAAACCACGATGATGGACATCATCACAGGCAAAACACGCCCCGACTCAGGTACGGTTTTCTTTGGTAGCACGATTGATTTACTACGCTACAAAGAAGCCGAAATTGCTCAAATGGG
>CANBRV010000266.1 GCA_947372005.1 Comamonadaceae bacterium
GATGAGGTGTCTAAAGAGTGTGGTTGGGATGGTTGGGTTGGCTGCGAGTACCGCCCCGCAAGAGGCGCGGTGGCCAATGGCACCAGCGATGGGCTGGGGTGGATGCGGCGCTAACCCTTAGGATGAACGCGGAGCTTTCAAGCTTATTCAAACAGCGCAGCTTCATGCGCTATTGGACGGCACGTGTAGCGACCAATGCCGGCAGCCAAATGCTGATGGTGGCTGTGGGCTGGGAGATGTACGGCCTGACCAATTCGGCTTGGGATTTAGGGTTGGTTGGCTTGTATCAATTTTTGCCCGCGCTTTTGCTCACTTTGCCTGCGGGGCATTTGGCAGACCGCGTCAGTCGCAAATTTATTTTTACGTTGACATCGGTGGCCATTGCCTGCGTTGCTGCATTGCTGGCGTTTGCTAGTTACGAGCAGTGGACAAGCCGTGCGCTTTTGCTTGGCGTGTCCGTTTTGCTGGGCATCATTCGCGCGTTTCAAAGTCCCGCGCAGCAGTCGCTCATGCCAGAACTTGTGCCGCTGTCCTTGCTCGGCAGAGCCACTGCGTTTAGCTCAGGCGGCACGCAAGCGGCGGTGATTGTGGGGCCTGCGCTGGGCGGTGCGATTTACTTTGCGGGCGCTGCGGCGGTCTACGCTTCGAGCAGCGCCTTGTTTGTCTTGGCTGCAGGGTTACTCATTGGAGTGCAGCATCAGCGCACGGTGCACCCAGCCGAGCCTAAAACGTGGAAGACCGTGTTTGCAGGTGTGTCGTTTATTTGGCATCACAAGGTGGTGCTAGGCGCTGTGTCGCTTGATTTGTTTGCGGTGTTACTGGGCGGCGCGGTCGCGCTGCTGCCTATCTTTGCCAAAGACATCTTGCATGTGGGGCCGCTGGGTTTGGGCGTGCTACGCGCTGCGCCTGCGGTGGGTGCGCTCTTGCTGTCAGTGGCACTGACCCGCTGGCCACTAGAGCGCAAAGTCGGCAAGGTGCTGCTCTACGCCGTGGCGGTTTATGGCCTGTGCATGGTGGTGTTTGGCCTGTCCGCCAGCTTTGTCATTTCGCTTGTGGCTCTCATGATCTCTGGTATGGCCGATATGGTCAGCGTGGTGATTCGGATGTCGCTCGTCGCGTTAGAAACACCAGACGCCATGCGTGGACGCGTCAGCGCGGTGAACTCCATTTTTATTGGTGCGTCTAACCAACTGGGCGAATTTGAATCGGGCGCAACCGCCGCGTGGTTTGGTCCCGTCGGCGCAGTCGTGCTGGGCGGCGTGGGTACGCTTTTGATTGTGGCGAGCTGGCTAAAGCTGTTCCCGAGTTTGGCGCGGCGCGACTCGCTTAACAAAACGCCGCATTGAATCACTAGAATGAATTTTTATCATCACTTAAGGAGACCTTTCATGACTCACCGATTTACTCTTCGTCGTTTGGTTGTGATGGCCTCGCAGGCCATTCTGGTTGTGGCTTCTACTAGTGCCATTGTGAGTGCTTATGCACAAAGCAAAGACATCAAAATCGCCCACATCTACAGCAAGACGGGGCCGCTAGAAGCCTACGGCAAGCAAACCGCAACGGGTTTCATGATGGGACTGGACTACGCGACAGGCGGAACGATGACCATCGGCGGCAAGAAAATCGTCGTCATTGAAAAAGACGACGGCGGCAAGCCAGACCAAGGTAAATCCTTGCTGGCTGCGGCTTACGGCGACGACAAGGTGGACATTGCTGTGGGGCCTACAGCATCGCCCGTGGCACTCGCGATGCTCCCCGTCGCTGAAGAATACAAAAAGATTTTGCTCGTCGAGCCTGCGGTCGCAGACTCCATCACGGGTGATAAGTGGAACAAATACATTTTCCGCACAGGGCGCAATAGCTCGCAAGACGCTATCTCTAACGCCGTTGCTTTAGATAAAGCAGGCATCACGATTGCCACGATGGCGCAGGACTCGGCTTTTGGTCGCGATGGCGTGAAGGCATTCCGCGAGTCGATTAAAAAAGCCAAGCTGGTGCACGAAGAGTATTTGCCGCCAGCAACGTCCGATTTCACCGCAGGCGGTCAACGCTTGATTGACAAACTTAAAGGCCTGCCAGGTCGCAAAGTCATCTTCATCATTTGGGCAGGCGGCAATCCGTTCAAGATTGCAGATATGGATCTCAAGCGCCACGGCATCGAAATTGCCACAGGCGGTAACATCCTGCCCGCGATGGTCGCGTACAAGCAGTTCCCCGGCATGGAAGGCGCGGCGTATTACTACTTCGGTATGCCCAAAAACACGATCAACGATGCGATGGTTTCGCGTCATTACAGCCAGTTCAAATCGCCGCCCGATTTCTTTACGGCAGGCGGTTTCTCGGCAGCAATGGCGGTCGTGACGGCACTGAAAAAAACCAATGGTGATGCCAGCAGCACTGCGCTGATTCCTGCAATGGAAGGCATGAGCTTTGATACACCCAAGGGCAAGATGACCTTTCGCAAAGAAGACCATCAAGCCATGCAAAGCATGTATCACTTCAAGATCAAAGTCGATCCTGCGTTTGCGTGGGGTGTGCCAGAACTCGTGCGCGAGATTAAGCCTGAAGAAATGAATGTGCCGATTAGGAACAAGCGTTAATTTTTAAATTAACGTCAATGCTTGAAACCCGTGATTTAACTGTCCGCTTTGGCGGCCATGTGGCGGTAGACCACGTCAGCTGTGCCTTTTCGGCAGGCACACTGACTGCGATCGTGGGTCCTAACGGCGCGGGTAAGACGACATACTTCAATTTAATTTCTGGGCA
Source organism: Comamonadaceae bacterium (assembly GCA_947372005.1). Classification (GTDB taxonomy): domain Bacteria; phylum Pseudomonadota; class Gammaproteobacteria; order Burkholderiales; family Burkholderiaceae_C; genus JASGCK01. The sequence goes on from CANBRV010000266.1 coordinate 2,767, forward strand.
AATCGCTGCGACAGAAGGCGATGTTTTGCTCAATGGACAAAGCCTCGGCGGCATGTCAGCCTCCAGCCGAACGCGTGCTGGACTAGGCCGCGCGTTTCAACTGACGAATCTTTTCCCCAATCTATCGGTGCTCGAGAACGTGAGGCTTGCCGTACAGGCCTCGCGAAGTGGCAAGCATTTGCGCGGACTCAATTTGTGGTCGATTTGGAGTGACCATAAAGCGCTGACCCAACGAGCTATCGAGGTGCTAGAAGCCGTGGCCATGAGTGAGCAACAAGACAAGCTAG
>CANBRV010000267.1 GCA_947372005.1 Comamonadaceae bacterium
ATGATTCGTTTGTCTGAGGCCTTGATGCGGTGCGGCGTTGCAGCCTTGGCGACTTGGGCTGTTGCAAACGAGATCGCGTTAGATCCCGCCGCCAGTGAAGGATGTTCACCCATGCGACCGCTTAACGGGCTGCTTGCGTGAGAGATTTGCGGTGTGGGCTTGACTTCTTCGTCCCAGTTCAACATATGTATTTCCAATCAGCGAATTATCAGAGCAGCGCGATGAAATGAAAAGAGTTCATTTACATCGTTGCTGCATGTGTTGCTCAATAGCATCGGCATTCATCTCATTGGCATGACTCGCAACCCGGATCATCAATCGCGCAGAATTTGATGTCGGTCGCAGCTTGAGAACTCATTTGAGCTTGCGCGACAGCAGCGGCCGCTTCAAGTGCGCTGCTCCCGCCCGATGAGACTGAATTCATTCGACCCGCAGTGACGGTGGATTTTTCAGCATGTGTTGCTGACATGGTGCGCAGATAGTAGGTGGTCTTGAGGCCGCGCAACCAGGCGAGTTTGTAGGTCTCATCAAGCTTCTTGCCAGAAGCGCCCGCCATGTAAATGTTCAAGCTTTGCGCCTGATCAATCCATTTTTGACGACGTGCAGCGGCTTCGATGAGCCAGCGGGTTTCAATCTCGAAGGCCGTGGCGTAGAGCGCTTTGAGTTCTTGTGGCACGCGGTCGATTGGGCTGAGGGATCCGTCAAAATGTTTGAGATCCATCACCATCACGTCATCCCAAAGGCCGAGTCGTTTGAGGTCGCGCACCAAATAGCCGTTGATAACGGTGAACTCGCCAGACAGGTTGGACTTGACCGAGAGATTGCCAAAGCAAGGCTCAATACAGGCATCTACACCAATGATGTTAGAGATCGTGGCAGTGGGGGCGATGGCCACACAATTAGAGTTGCGCATGCCATGGCGTGCAATCTTCTGGCGCAGTGCGTCCCAGTCCATCGTGACGGAGCGATCCACCTCGACATAGCCACCTCGGGCATTGGCCAGCAGATCCAATGTGTCCAACGGCATCACGCCTTGATCCCACAATGAGCCCTTGTAGCTGGAGTAGCGACCGCGTTCGGCCGCGAGCTCGGTGGAAGCCCAGTAGGCGTAGTAGCAAATGGCTTCCATGGATGTGTCGGCAAAAGCCACCGCTTCGTCACTGGCATAGGGAATTCGCAACTCATACAGGCTGTCTTGAAAACCCATCAGGCCCAGACCAACTGGGCGATGGCGCATATTGGAATCACGTGCTTTTTTGACAGCGTAATAGTTGATGTCGATCACGTTGTCTAGCATGCGCATGGCGATCGAGATCGTTTTTTGCAGCTTGACATGATCAAGCTGACCGTCCTTGATGTGTTGCAGTAGATTGACCGAGCCCAGATTGCATACGGCAGTTTCCGTATCGCTGGTATTGAGCGTGATCTCGGTGCACAGGTTACTGGAGTGCACAACACCCGCGTGTTGCTGGGGTGAGCGCACGTTGCACGCATCCTTGAAGGTGATCCAAGGATGACCGGTTTCGAACAGCATGGTGAGCATCTTGCGCCACAGGTCAGCGGCTTGCACTGTACGTGCGGGCTTGATCTCGCCCCGAGCTGCTTTGGCTTCGTAAGCCACATAAGCGCGCTCAAAGTCGGCGCCGAACTTGTCGTGCAGATCGGGCACGTTGTTGGGCGAAAACAGAGTCCACTCGCCTTTTTCCATCACGCGTCGCATGAACAGGTCAGGGATCCAGTTGGCGGTATTCATGTCGTGCGTGCGGCGGCGGTCATCGCCCGTGTTCTTGCGCAGTTCCAGAAACTCTTCGATGTCCAGGTGCCAGGTCTCCAGGTAAGTGCAGACCGCGCCCTTGCGCTTGCCGCCCTGGTTCACCGCCACGGCCGTGTCGTTCACAACCTTCAGGAAGGGTACAACGCCTTGCGATTCGCCGTTGGTGCCTTTAATGTGCGCGCCCAAAGCACGAACACGCGTCCAGTCATTGCCCAGGCCGCCAGCAAATTTAGACAGCAGCGCATTTTCCTTGATTGATTCGTAGATGCCGTCCAGATCGTCGGGCACGGTCGTCAGGTAGCAACTGGAGAGCTGCGAACGCAGCGTACCTGCGTTGAAAAGCGTAGGCGTGCTCGACATGAAGTCAAACGAGGACAGAACCTCATAGAACTCGATGGCGCGGGCTTCACGGTCAATCTCACCCAGGGACAAGCCCATGGCCACCCGCATAAAGAAGGCTTGTGGCAACTCAATGCGGCTTTTGCGCACGTGCAAGAAGTAACGGTCATACAGAGTTTGCAGACCCAGGTAGTCAAACTGCAAATCGCGCTCGGCTTTGAGGGCTGCACCCAGTCGCTTCAAATCAAATTGCAAGAGTTTTTCGTCGAGCAACTCATTCTCTACGCCTAGCTTGATAAAGCCCGGGAAGTAGTCCACGTAAGCTTCACTCATCTCAGACGGTGGCACGTCACGTCCCAGCACCTCTCGGGCAATGGTGTGAAACAGTAAACGTGCCGTAGCGTAGGTGTAGTCGGGGTCTTTTTCGATCAGGGTGCGCGCGGCAAGTATCGAGGCCTTGTATACCTCCTCCATAGGAATACCGTCATAGAGATTGCGCAAGGTTTCAGAAAAAATCGGATCAGCTTTGACATCGGCGCCCAAATTTGTGCAAGCGGCTACGATCAAACCTAGCAGTCGATCCAGATTCAAAGGAGTGCGCTGCCCGTTATCGATGACATGCAACACGGGGGTTTGGGTTGCTTGAGGGGTGGTCTGGATCGCCCGTTCTTGGGCACGTTTTTCGCGGTACAAAACATAGGCTCGAGCGATCTCGTGGTGACCACCGCGCATCAAACCTAATTCAACTTGATCTTGGATGTCTTCGATGGGAAAAGTGCCACCACCGGGGCGCGAACGCATCAAGGCGCGCACTACGGTTTGGGTCAGGTTGTCCACCACTTCGCGGACACTGGCCGAAGCCGCGCCTTGCGTGCCGTGGACGGCCAAAAAGGCTTTCATCATCGC
>CANBRV010000268.1 GCA_947372005.1 Comamonadaceae bacterium
GAATTTCCTTGATTAGAATCTCGCCGCGCGCCTCGCCTACGCCTGTATGTGTAATTCGCAGCCCCAGATGGCCAGGTAAATAGTTCAAGCTACGGCTATTAAATTGATCTGCCGTCATCACGATGGCTGCACCCCGTCATAACCCTCAATAATCACGATGTCGCCGACCGACACAGGTGCCGTGCGCAGTTGAATGGCTGCTTGATAGTCGGGCGATTTGTAGCAATCCAACGCCGCCTGATACGACGGAAACTCAATCACCACATTGCGCGAGCGACTTGTTCCTTCTGGGTTTTCAAACTGACCGGCTCGCACTAGAAATCGTGCGCCGTAATCTTTAAACGGTTTCGCGTTCGCTGCCACATAGCGCTTATAGCCCTCCATATCGGTAATATCTACTCTTGCAATCCAATAACCTTTTGACATCTCGTGCTCCTTGTTGATTTAAACGACACTATAGCTTCCACACAAAGGCGCTGCATGAATCCAAGTCTCCTTCTCCTCACCTTCGCGCAAGGCGCATTCCTCACCAACAACGTGGTGTTCATCGCCATCAATGGCTTAGTGGGCCTTGCCCTTGCGCCGCAAGGCTGGATGGCGACCTTTCCTGTGTCGGCATATGTGATTGGCGCGGCGCTCTCGGCGCAGTTAGTGGCTAAGACGCAGCGCATGTATGGCCGCAAACGCTCATTCCAATTGGGTTTGGTGGTGGGATTGCTTTCCGCGCTGGTGTGCGCCTATGCCGCATACAGCAAGCAGTTTTGGTTGCTAGTGGCATCGACTTTGGTGGCGGGTTACTACAACGCCAACGCGTCGCTCTACCGCTTTGCTGCCCCCGAACTGGTAGGCAGCAACTACAAAGAAAAAGCGATTTCGTGGGTGATGGCGGGCGGCATTATTGGTGCAGTGCTGGGCCCCAATCTTGCGCAGTGGACTCGCTCGGGCGACTTTGCTGGTATGGCTTTAACCAATTTCGTCGGCAGCTATTTAGCGCTCGCCGTGGTGGCACTGATTGGTCTTGCGCTCATCTCCAACATCACCTTTCCGCCACTCAGCGGTGGGGGCAAGCGGCAAGGTCGCTCAGCATGGCAATTGGCAAAGCAGCCCGTGTTTGTGATCGCCATTTTGTGCGGTGCACTCGGCTTTGGCGTGATGAATCTCTTGATGGCCTCCACACCCATTGCCATGCAAATTTGCGGTCTCACCTTCGACAAAACCGCGCTGGTGCTCGAGTGGCATGTGCTCGGGATGTTTGTGCCCAGCTTCTTTACGGGCAATCTCATCAAACGCATAGGAGTGCTGCCCGTGCTGTGGATAGGCGTGGCGCTCAACCTGATTTGCGTGGCAGTGGCTTTGAACGGCATCGAGCTGCACAACTTCCTCATCGCCCTCTTCGTGCTAGGAGTGGGATGGAACTTCTTATTCGTAGGCGGCACAACGCTGCTGACCAGCACCTACAAACCCGAAGAACGCACCCAAGCGCAAGCGGCAATGGATATGTGTGTCTTCGGCACGATGGCACTGTCCAGCTTCGCGTCAGGCGCACTCATCAATACCCAAGGCTGGAATTGGCTCAATTGGGGGTCGCTAGTGCCACTAGCGGTTTGTGCGGCAGGGTTGGTTTATTTGGGGCGGACGACCAAAAGGTAACGCCTTCTAAAGCAGCCGCGTGTCCTCGGGCGCTTTGTCAAACTTGTCGTGCAGACCATCGACAAACTTGAGCGACGCAGCAGCCAGTTCATCAGCGTTGACTCATCCAGCGTAGCAACGGCGATGGCATACATCCTGCCGCCCATGGATGGCGCGTCACCCGTGCCATAGATGCGCACACCGCAATTTTTGCAAAAGCGATACGTTAAAAATGGCGCAGGTTTGGCGGGCGGCGTCCACTGGTAATCCAAAAGCGACTCCTCGCCCGACACCATCTTGAACTGCGGCGCATTGACGAATGCAAACCAAGCGCGGGACTTCGTGCAGATTGAGCAATTGCAGCGCATCGTGCCCTTGGATAGATCAAGGTCAACTTCGTAGCGAACCGATTTGCAGTGGCAACTGCCTGAGTAATGTTTGAGTGTCATGGGGAGCTGCTTTCTTAGAAAAAAATCAGATATGCCTCACAGGCGTCCAGTAATATGACGACTCATAACGCTCTTCGCATGATGGATGAAGATTTTTTAGTCTTTCAGGATCTTCTTCTATTTTTTTGAGAAGTAACGATGCGTCTGAATCACATTTTGCGATCAATCTGTTGAATGGTAAATTCTTGTCCAAATCTGAACTGGCATAGATAAGCTCAATATTTGGCGGGAGATAAATGTTGTCCAGAATAGGGGTACATCTTCGATTTATTTCCGGGATTGATCCCAGCTCGCTATCCACAATCAACCCGATTTTTGACTTTGGGTCATCGTTAATACGTGAAATTACATCAAGCCACCCAATTAACTCCGGCTTAGCTTTGGGATTGAATACGACAAGTGCATCTATAACGTCTATTCGCACATTACAGTTATTTGCAATAAATTCAAATTCTGCTCGTACGCAGCAAGTCACAGAAAGTTTTTGATTACCAAAATCGATCGTATTTGTATCTACCGCAAAAACTTTGTCGTAACGGGCAATCCACCCTTGAATGTTCTCAGAAATATAAGTTGGATCAACAGTTACACGTGTCGTGGATTTGTATTTTCCAGAGTCCCTCTCATAGCCAATACCTACGGCGGCATAGGATGGCGTGAGGGTTTCACCATCTTTTCCAAAAAGCTCAAGACTCGCTCCATCAGACCGATAGCCATAGATCACTGCACCTGCATCAAAGGATAGGAGAATATCGGTCAGTCGTTCTTTGGATTTCATAATTCTTTGAATGCCAGCTTTTGCAACTTTACGGAATTGAATGCTGCAAAACTACAGCAAGATAGACAGCTCGCACTCTATCACGCCCCCTCAAAGCCCTCCCTCACTTAAAATCGGTTCATGACCGATACAACTACACAAACGCCAGCGCAGCC
>CANBRV010000269.1 GCA_947372005.1 Comamonadaceae bacterium
GCCCCTGGCCTCACGGTTGGCAAACCCTCCAGCTTTATGAGTGGAGAAGAATGGTCCGAGTTGCACTTTGATAACTGCTTTGTTCCTGACGAAAACCTGCTGCTTGGCGCGGGTGGATTCAAAAAACAAATCTCGGGCTTTAACGTCGAGCGGCTTGGCAATTCGTCGCGTGCTTTGGCACTCGGACGTTACGCCTTTGAACGCGCTAAAACTTATGCGCTAGAGCGCAAGCAGTTTGGTAAACGCATTGCCGACTTCCAAGGCGTTCAGTGGAAGTTTGCCGAAATGGCTGCCAAGCTGGATGCCGCGCAGCTCTTGCTCTACCGCGCCGCCAGCAATGCCGACGCTTCGGAGTCTGGATTGCCTTCTGCATATGAGACATCCGTCGCCAAGTACATGTGCAACACCGCTGGTTTTGAAGTGGCGAACGAAGCGCTGCAAGTCATGGGCGCATCGGGCTACAGCCAATTGGAGCTCGTCGAGTACTGCCTGCGCCGCACGCGCGGCTGGATGATTGCGGGCGGCTCTATCGAAATTTTGAAGAACCGCATTGCAGAAGAAGTGTTTGAAACTAAATTTGACCAAAGAGGCTAAGTGATGATGCATTTAAAAAAAATCGCAGTTGGATTTCTGGCTGCCTGCCTCACATTGGCGGCGCAGGCCGAATACCCAGAAAAACCGATCCGCTTCGTGGTGTCGTTCACCGCTGGCGGCACGTCCGACATCTTGGCACGCGAGGTTGCGGCTCAGTTGACCACGCGCTGGAATGCTACCGTCGTGGTCGAAAACAAATCGGGTGCAGCGGGCAATTTAGGCACAGAGTACGTGGGGCGCTCCGCTCCCGATGGCTATACATTTCTCATCAATTCTTTTGGCCCGATTGCGATCAATCCGACGCTCTTTCCAAAACTAGCGGTCAATCCACAAACCGAGTTGCAACCCGTCGCTTTAATTGCCGAAGTGCCCACGGTTTTAGTGGTGCCCACCAGCGGCGTGGGCGTGCCAAAACTCAATAACATGGCCGATTTGGTGAAGTACGGCAAAGCCAATCCAGACAAGGTGAGCTATGGCTCGACGGGCATTGGCACAGCCGCACATATGACAGGATTTTTGTTCAGTTTGCGCACAAATATTGGCGCACTCCACATCCCGTACAAAGGCGCGGAAGCCACGCGGGACTTGGTCGCGGGGCGTTTGCAGTACATGTTTGCGACCGTGCCATCCGTGGTCTCGCTCATCAAAGGTGGGCAACTCAAACCGCTGGCAATTTCCACCAAAATTCGCTCACGTGCACTGCCTGAAGTCTCCACCTTAAAAGAGCTTGGCATCGACATGGCAACAGGTTCGTGGTTCGGACTTTTTGCGCCCAAAGGCACTCCGATGCCGATTGTGCAAAAGATGAATAAGGCCGTGCAGGAAATTTTGCAAGACCCACAAGTCAACGCGCGGCTGTTGGCGCAAGGTGCGGAAGTCGTCCCCATGAACGTAGATGAGTTCTCAAAATTTGTCCGCACTGAATACGAAACGTGGGCGCCCATCGTCAAAGCCTCAGGAGCGAAACCAGAGTGAGTGCAGCGTCCGCCATGACCTTGCTTCAAAGCTACGGCCAGTATGTTGCCAGCAGCATGGATGCTGCGTTACCGCAGAGCGTGCAGCATCATGCCAAACGAGCGTTGCTGGATTGGACAGGCGCACTGATTGCAGGCAGCGATTTGCCGACAGCCGATTTATTACGCGATGCTTATCGTGACGAGCTTGAGCCAGCTACTTCTAGCGCACCTTGCAGCATTGCAGGCACGCCGCTTAAAGCCAAACTCCGCGCCGCCGCATTTTTAAACGGCACGCTCTCGCACTTGGCCGAATACGACGACATCTACCGCGACGGCGCGTATCACCCCGCCAGCCCGACGATTTCTCCAGCGTTTTCTCTGGCCGAGGCGCGCGGTCTTGGCCGCAATGCACTTTTGAAAGCCATCGTTGCGGGTTACGAAGTCTCCACGCGCATTGCTGCTGCTGTGCAGCCCAGCCATTACCAATACTTTCACACCACGGGAACGGCAGGCGTGTTTGGCGCTGCTGCAGCGTGCGCCACCCTCGTGCAAGCCAATGCAGACGTGGCTTGCCACGCGATGGCGACCGCAGGCACATTCGCCAGCGGCTTGCAGCAAGCCTTCCGCTCGGATGCCATGACCAAGCCCATGCACGGTGGTCATGCAGCTGAAGTGGGACTCTCAGCCGCACTGGCTGCTGCTGCGGGCATGACAGGCACACCGGATTTGCTGGAAGGCGAAGCAGGCTTTGGCGCAGCGATGAGCGACGGCGCTCGTTGGGATACTGCACTCGATGGCTTAGGCACAGACTTCAACATCACGCGCATGACGTTTAAAAATCACGGCTGCTGCGGCCACACCTTTCCTGCCATTGATGGCGCGGCTGCGCTGCAAGCTCTGCACAACATCACCCCCGAGTCCATCAAAGCCATTCGAATTGGCGCGTACAAAGCGGGCGTGGAGGTCTGCGCGTATCGGCATCCCCAAAGTGCATTCGAAGCCAAATTTAGTTTGAGCTACACCGTCGCCGCGCGTTTGGTTTTAGGTCGCGTGCGCGAGCAAGCGTTCATGTCAGCGGCTCTTTCCAATCCTGCGATTCATGCACTGGAAGACAAGATCAGCGTTCATTTGGACGAGGACTACACGCGCACTTTCCCCAAACAGCGCAGTTGCCATATTGAAATTGAATTGCTAAACGGCGACATATTGAAGCGTCATCAAGCCACGCGCCACGGCGATCCAGACGATCCACTCACCGATGAGGAATTGCAGGATAAATTTATGGAGCTCACCGTACCGCGTATTGGTCAAGCTAATGCCCATCAGCTCTCCGAGGCAATTATGGGAGAGACGGATGTGTCTGTTGCAAAGCTGGCCCACTACTGGAGGGCTTCGTGAGCCTGCCCATTTTGAATATCTTGATGTCGCAAAAAGGCATAGCCGATCACGGCTCAGCGATT
>CANBRV010000270.1 GCA_947372005.1 Comamonadaceae bacterium
AGCGCCAGCTTTTGCACTTCTTGAAAAGCAGCCAGCAAATTGCCTTCCACACGATCGGCAAAAAATTGCAGTGCATGCTGACCTTCTGCGCCCGCTTGCACACGCTGGTTTTGCTGATTCAGCCGCTGCGCAATCCACTGCGGCAACGCGCCGCGCTCCACAGGGTCAATCTTGATGGTCACGCCAAAGCTATCCAGCGCCGCAAACCACGCGCTACTTTGCGTTGCCTTATCTAACCGCGGTAGCGCAATCAAAGTAAGAACAGCATCGTTACCCTCAGAGAGCTCAGCGATTTTTTGCAGCGCTGCGCTGCCCTCTTTGCCAGGTTTACCAGTGGGAATGCGGATTTCAATAATTTGCTTATCGCCAAAAAGTCCCATCGATTGCCCGGCATTCATCACCTCTGCCCAGTCAAAGTTGGCGCCTTGCACAGCGTAGCTAGAACGCTCTGTAAAGCCATGACTGCGTGCCGTTTGACGAATCGCATCCATTGCTTCTTGCTGCAAAAGTGCCTCGTCGCCGTGGAGAGTGTAGAGTGACTTGAGACCCTTTTGAAGGTGGACGCCAAGCGCCTGAAGCCCAATCTGCATAAGGGCTAAATCGATTTTACTGCTGACAAACGACGCATCAGTTGCTGCACAACTTCTTGCTGCATATCGCGATAAAGAAGTTGCTCTTCTGCTTCTTTAGCTAGCGCTGCGGACTCCGAATAACTTTGCTCCCGCGCTTGCAAAATCTCAACTTCGTCAAGCAACGTTTTACCTTGCGTAGTAAATAATGAAAAACGAAATCGCACGCGCAATTGCACGGCGTTGACTTGCCCATTCACGCCAGTACCTACCACCACACGCTCGCGCTGCTCTTGGTGAACACGCAGCACAACTTGTGCGGCATTGGCACTCGCCGCGTCATCTAGTATGGTCAATCCTTGGCCAGTGGCTTGACGCTTGAAGTCCACGCCGATCGGCGAGTTAGGTGTAAATCCACTGAACAAAGTTTGAAATGCATAGCCATACGAGGCCTTACCGCGTAGCTGGAAGCCGCAGCCAACAAGAATTGCAGCCGATAAAGTGGTTAATAGTGTGCGGCGTTGCATTTTCATAAGTCAGTTAGATCACGATATTAACCAAGCGACCTGGCACAACGATCACCTTCTTAGGCGCAGCGCCAGCGGCTTGCTTGATGAAGGCCTCAGAGGTTAACGCAGCCGCTTCAATCGCTGCTTTGTCGGCCGACGCTGGCACGGTAATCGAGCCACGCAGTTTTCCGTTGATTTGCAGCATAAGTTCTAACTCGTCTTGCACGAGAGCAGACCCATCCACTTCTGGCCAGGTGCTATCTAGCAAATCGCCCGCCTTGTCCGCAAAACCCAATTGCACCCAGAGTTCAAAACACAGATGCGGACAGGCTGGATACAAAATGCGCAGCAGCACCGAGATGCACTCGGTGAGCACAGCATGGTCGTTGTAGTCTTCTGCCAATTTAGCCGATTCCAGCGTGTTGAGCATCTTCATGCAAGCCGACACCACGGTGTTGTATTGCATGCGCTCGTAGTCAAAATTGGCTTGTTTGAGGATGAGATACGTCTCGCGGCGCAGGTCTTTTCCTGCTTTGCTATACGCGACCGCTTGCCCGCAGCCCTTATCCAGCGTGGCTTGCACGACAACCGCTTGCGCTTGCGCAAAGTTCCACACACGGCGCAAAAAGCGATACGAGCCTTCCACGGCTGCGTCGTTCCATTCCAGCGTCGCTTCGGGCGGCGCAGTAAACATCATGTAGAGACGCGCGGTATCGGCGCCATAGCGGTCGATGATGTCTTGCGGATCGACACCGTTGTTCTTCGATTTGGACATCGTCGTCACGCCGCCGTAGTCGACAAGGCTTCCGTCTGATTTCAGCTTCGCGCCATTGATCTTTCCATCTTCGCCAAACGTGTGCTCCACATCCGTTGGCCAGAAATAATCAATGCCGCCCTTGGCATTTTTGCGGCTGTACACGTGGTTGAGCACCATGCCTTGGCAGAGCAATTTGGTAAACGGCTCATCAACTTGCAAAAGCCCCAAATCGCGCATCACTTTGGTCCAAAAGCGTGCGTAGAGCAAATGCAAGATTGCGTGCTCGATGCCGCCAATATATTGGTCCATGCCGCCGCGCTTGGCTGGGTCTGCGTTTGCGCCCATCCAATACGCCGCGCCGCCTGCGACCATCGCGTCCATGTTGGTGGGATCGCAATAGCGAGAGTAGTACCAAGACGAATCGACGAACGTGTCCATCGTGTCGGTTTCGCGCTTGGCAGGCTTGCCACAAGTAGGGCAAGCCACATTTAAAAACTTGGCGCTCTTGTGCAGCGGATTACCTGAGCCGTCGGGCACGAGGTCGGTTGGCAACACAACGGGCAAATCTTTTTCAGGCACGGGCACTGCACCGCAAGCATCGCAATGAATGATAGGAATCGGCGTACCCCAATAACGCTGGCGACTAATGCCCCAATCGCGCAAGCGCCATGTGGTTTTCTTTTCGCCCAGGCCTTTAGCAGTAAGGTCTGCAGCAACGGCGTTTACGCAATCAAGACGAGAGAGTCCATCGTATTTGCCTGAGTTAATGCTAGATGTGCCGTCTTTGTCAGCGTACCAGTCTTGCCAAGCTTGATCGCTAAAGTTACCCGCTTTATCAGTATCTTTTTTTGCAACGACTTGTTTAATCGGCAATGCGTATTTCAAAGCAAACGCAAAATCGCGCTCATCATGCGCGGGCACGCCCATCACTGCACCATCGCCGTAGCTCATGAGCACATAGTTACCGACCCACACTTCAACCTGCTCGCCCGTGAGTGGATGCGTCACGAACAAGCCCGTGGCAACGCCTTCTTTTTCTTTGGTCGCAAGTTCGGCTTCTGTAGTGCCGCCTTCTTTGAAGCCCTCTATCCGTGCGGCAATCGAAGGGTTTAGCTCCGCAGCCCGCATGGCTATTGGATGCTCAGGCGCAACGGCGCAGAAGGTCACGCC
>CANBRV010000271.1 GCA_947372005.1 Comamonadaceae bacterium
GCGCTTGCAGCTTCATGGGGCTGTGGCAGGGATCGTGGTACAGATACGCGCCTTGCTGGCTGGTATTGAGCGTGATATTTTTTTCCAGCAGATATTCATGGATATCAATGATGCGCGAGCCTGGGAAAATTTTGTCGAACTCGTAGCCTTGCAACTGGTCGTAGCACGTACCGCAGCTGACCACCACAGTCTTGATATCTAAGTAGTTCAGCGTATTGGCAACGCGGTGAAACAGCACGCGGTTATCGGTGATGATTTTCTCAGCCTTGTCAAATTGTCCACTACCTTTTTGCGGATAGCCGCAGCACAAATAGCCTGGTGGCAGCACCGTTTGCACACCTGCGTGCCAGAGCATGGCTTGCGTGGCAAGCCCCACCTGGCTAAACAAACGCTCCGAACCGCAGCCCGGAAAATAAAACACGGCTTCTGATTCTGTCGTTGTTGTTTTAGCGTTTCTGATGATTGGCACGTAATTAGAGTCCTCAATATCCAGCAGCGCACGCACGGTCTTTTTGGGCAAGTTACCGGGCATCTTTTTGTTGATGAAGTGAATGACTTGCTCTTTGATGGGTGCTCGTCCCACCGTCGATGGCGGCTTGGCTGTTTGCTTCTTTGCTGCCAAGCGGAACATTTGATTAGCCAAGCGTTGTAGCTTGAAACCCACGCCCACCATGGCCACGCGCATCATCTTGATCGTCTCTGGATTCGTCGCATTTAAAAAGAACATGGCGAGTGCATTGCCAGGGCGGAACGACTTTTTCCCCATCTTGCGTAGCAAGTTGCGCATATTCATCGACACCTCGCCAAAGTCAATATTCACGGGGCAGGGCGAGAGGCACTTGTGACAGACCGTGCAGTGATCCGCCACGTCTTCAAACTCTTCCCAGTGCTTGAGCGAGATACCTCGCCGCGTTTGCTCTTCGTACAAAAACGCTTCGGTCAGTAATGATGTCGCGAGAATTTTGTTGCGCGGGCTATAGAGCAAATTGGCACGAGGCACATGGGTTGCGCACACGGGTTTGCATTTGCCGCAGCGCAGGCAATCCTTCACGCTGTCGGCAATTGCGCCAATGTCGCTTTGCTGCATGATGATGGACTCGTGCCCCATCAGGCCAAACGAAGGCGTGTAGGCGTTGGTCAAATCTGCGACGTATTCGGTGCGCAGCAGTTTGCCTTTGTTGAAGCGTCCTTCGGGGTCGATCTTGGCTTTGTAATCCGCAAATGGCTTGAGTTCCGCGTCGCTTAAAAACTCTAGCTTGGTAATGCCAATACCGTGCTCGCCCGAAATCACGCCGTCTAAGTGGCGTGCGAGCAGCATGATCCGAGCGACCGCATGATGCGCCGTTTGCAGCATCTCGTAGTCATCCGAATTGACGGGTAGGTTGGTGTGGACGTTGCCATCCCCTGCGTGCATGTGCAAAGCTGCCCAGACCTTGCCCTTGAGCACGCGTTGGTGAATGGCATTGCACTCATTCAAGATGTTGGCATTCACTGCACCCGCAAAAATCGCCGTCAACGGGGCTTTGATTTGAGTCTTCCAACTGGCGCGCAAGACATGCGTTTGCAAGTCAACAAAGTGTGTATCCACATTTGTCAGCCACTCTTGCCATTGATTTTTGATGGAAGAGATCAAGTCGATGGCTTGCGCGACATGGCCGCTCTCTTTGTCTATTTTGTCGCTGCCCAAGTAGACGAGTAGCTCATCGCAGATTTTTATTTTGTTGGCTAGCGAGAGTTCAATATTGATGCGCTCGATGCCTTCGGTGTACTCACCCATGCGCTCGAGTGGAATCACCACATCTTCATTAATTTTGAAGGCGTTGGTGTGCTTGCTAATCGCTGCCGTCTTCTTACGGTCTAGCCAAAACTTTTTACGCGCTTCGGGTGAAATCGCCACAAAGCCTTCACCCGCGCGGCTTCCCGCAATGCGTACCACTTCCGATGTGGCACGCGCCACGGCATCTGCATCGTCACCCGCAATGTCACCAAACAGCACCATCTTGGGCAAGCCTGATGCGCTCATCGCCGCGCCTTTTTTGCTCTTGGTGGCATAACCCACGGCTTTCAAATAGCGATCGTCTAAGTGTTCTAAACCAGCGAGAACCACGCCCGTACGCTTGGCTTCATCAAACATGAAGTTCTTGATATCGACGATAGAAGGCACGGCATCTTTGGGGTTGCCAAAAAACTCTAGGCACACCGTGCGCGTGTGCGCAGGCATTTTGTGAACGATCCAGCGGGCCGAGGTGATGAGGCCATCGCAGCCTTCTTTTTGAATGCCGGGCAGGCCAGCCAAGAACTTATCGGTCACGTCTTTGCCAAGTCCTTCTTTGCGGAAGACGCGGCCAGGGATGTCGAGTCGCTCGGTACGCAGCAAAGTTTTGCCATCCGCTTTGAAATATTGCAGCTCAAAACTTGCAAACGGCACATCATGAATTTTGCCTAAGTTGTGATTGAGGCGCGTGACCTCTAACCACTCAGCCTGCGGTGTGACCATGCGCCACGAGGCAAGGTTATCCAGCGCCGTGCCCCAGAGCACAGCTTTTTTGCCGCCTGCATTCATGGCGATGTTGCCGCCAATGCAAGAGGCTTCGGCAGAGGTGGGATCGACTGCAAAGACATAGCCTGCAAGCTCTGCCGCATCGGCTACGCGCTGCGTGACCACGCCCGCCTCAGACCACACGGTGGCTACATCGCGCGCAGAACCGTCTGCGTTTGTCACGCCAGGCAAGCGGCGCATTTCGACAGCGCTCATGGCCTCTAGCTTTTCAGTATTGATGACGACCGACTTCCAAGTCAGTGGTATCGCACCGCCCGTGTAACCTGTACCACCACCACGTGGAACGATAGTGAGTCCTAACTCGATGCAGCCTTTGACAAGCGCCGCCATCTCCGCTTCGGAATCGGGGCAGAGCACGAGGAGTGGGTACTCGACGCGCCAATCGGTGGCATCGGTGACGTGGCTGACGCGCGAGAGCGGATCGAACTTGAGGTTGTCTTTGGCGGTGAGTTTGCCAAGCGTTTTGGCGGTTTGCTTGCGCAGTTTTGCAACGCTGTCAAAGGCCTCATCAAAGGCCTCCACCAGTCGCTTTGCCGCTACTAGTAGCTCGCCAACTTCGCTATCTCTTTGCTTGGCTGCCGCGTCGCCTGCGTTGGGTGTACGGCGTTTCTCAATTTCATGAAGGCGGTGCTTAATCGCATCGACCAAGAGCTTGCGCCGCTTGGGGTTGTCTAGCAAGTCGTCTTGCAGATACGGATTGCGCTGCACCACCCACACATCGCCCAGCACCTCGTACAGCATCCGCGCCGAGCGGCCTGTGCGGCGTTCGGAGCGAAGCTCATTCAGAATGTCCCACGCAGGACGACCGAGCAAGCGAATGACGATTTCGCGATCGGAAAAGCTGGTGTAGTTGTAGGGGATTTCGCGCAGACGTTGGGTCGTGTCTGCTGTCGTGCCAGTTGGCAAGTCTTGTGGAGCGCTCATGCCCCGATTATCGCAGTGCCAAACTCCGCAATGCCCCTGCAACCTCTGAGGGTGTAATGGCATTTAAGCACCGCATATTTGCAGCGCCTTCAAGCGGGCATTCGCGCTTAAAGCAAGGCGAGCAGGGAAGTTGTAACCACAACACTTTTGCTCTGTTGTTTAGAGGTGGCGTGTGGCGTGGATCGCTCGAGCCAAAAACAGCCACTTGCGGGATACCAAAAGCCGCTGCCACGTGCATAAGACCTGAGTCGTTGCTGACTATGCTCTGGGCACTCGCGATGATTTGAATAGCTTCCGTGAGCGATGTTTTGCCTGCTAGGTTGTGCACTATCTGCGTAGGCGATGCCTGCAAAGCCATATCCCGTATGGCTTCGCACAGCGGTGATTCTTTGGCTGAGCCCAGTAATACAACAGGTACTCTTAATTTGGCGATGAGTTCGGCGAAGTGCGCTTCGGACCAGCGCTTGGCGGGACCGTACTCTGCGCCTGGCGCAATGACGGTGTAGGTTTTTGGCTTTGTGTCCGCAAGCCAATTGGGGACAGACCCCAAAGTCGCTACGCTTAGTTTAGGGGTCAGTCCCCAATTGTTTGCTGCGTCGTTGCCCGCTAACCGCAAATAATGCGCCACCATCGCCCCCCGCGCATCACGCGGCGGATTGGGCTGTCGCTTATTCAGCAAGCCATAGCGCATTTCTCCAAGGTAGCCGATGCGTTCAGGGATATTGGCTAGCCACGGTAACAACGCACTCTTTAAAGAATTCGGCAGCACGTAGGCGCGATCGAACTTGCCCCATTCGCCAGAATGAATACGTGCCGCCAAGCCACGCCTAGCTTGCCATTGCAGCCCCCCGTGCTGGAAGGGAACATCCACCGTGGCTTGCAGGCCAGTGATGTGTTCCATTGCACGATAAATCGGTGCAACCCACGGGACGGCGAAGACCGTGATCTGCTCGCCGCGTTCGCTCAAAGCGCGTAGCAGCGGCTCGGTCATCACCGCGTCGCCAATCCACTGCGGGGCGATGATTAAGCTATTTGTCACGATGACTCCCGCAAATTAATTGGGGACAGACCAACGCCGTCGCTTCGCTTTGGCATGGGTCAGTCCCCAATTAATTTGCTCAATGGGAATGACTGACTGCGCCGTGCACCACGTACACCGTGCTGCAATAGGGGCACTTGGACGCGCCGTCTTTGGCCACATCAAGATACACCTTGGGGTGCGTGTCCCATTGCTTCATGCCAGCTAGCGGCGATGGGCAATAGATGCCGCCTTGAGCGTTGAGGTCGGTGGGTTTGAGTTCGATGGTGCGTGGAGTGTTCATGGATTCATTTTACAAAACGACTTTCACCATCGGATGTGTGGAGAGCGTGCGGTACAGCTCATCTAAATGGGC